>NZ_JBLZFX010000027.1:0-65353 GCF_050753345.1 Alkalinema pantanalense CENA528
GGCACTAATCACTGCATTCCTTCCCGCTCTTTGATAGCACTGTTCAGTGCTTTCATCCTATCGAAAAGCCTCAAATTTTCAACCGGGCAGACCAGTACATATGGTCACCTTAACAGGGGTAGTTATATCCACCTAATGATTCAGAAGAATTACCATTGTTCTCCACTTTAGAGACGGAGCCAAGTTCTGGGACGCTAGAGATCGTTAAGTTGACAGCACAAGAGAATAGTGAATCAGAAGAGGATATCCATTACTCCAACAAAGAAGTTATAGATTTTCAGGATGAATCACCCCTGTTTGGCAGCAAAGTGTCTCAATCTCGATATTCATTCTCTCAGTTATTAGAAGAGACGAATCTTGCCCCTGAGCAAGTTAAAAGGTGGATTAGAGTTATTAACCGTAGAAAACAAGCCATATTTTATGGGGTGCATCCCAGTACTGCATTTTGGACACTAAATACAAGACTAAATTTGAACGCAATTATCTTTATCAATTAGATTCTTATGCTTCACGTAAAAACTGCAATAAAGCTATCTTAGTATATCCAGCATTACCCGATAATTGTCCGAAAGAGTTGTTTCCAAATCAGAATATCCAAGTTCGGATATTAGTATTTTCTTTAGATCGCGACTTAGAAGAAGCGGGCAAGCAATTCAAGAGTGCTTTATTTGATTCCTAAGTTTTATCTGTCAATATGATTTTTCTCCTGTATGAACTAAAAACGATTAATATCTTGTCTTCCCCTTGTAATATCTTGCTTTTAGCTATGAAAGACTAATCCACTTCTCAAGTCCTTTCTTTGTTGGTACACCGCTCTCTATAAATGTCCAAATATTGCGTCGATGTTGGGGAGAATAACTGACATGAATAGGTCGATCGCTTCTCCGCTCCTAGTTGCTCTCTAGCTTTTGCTTGGCCTGTTGCTCGAACCAGTGGATTAGCTGTTCGATCGACAGGTTTTCTAGGGTGACACCAATGGATGAAGCGGCTTGGTTGAGGGGTTTTAGAGAAGAGAGAACTAATTGAGTAAAGAAAGCTTTGAAGTTACTGTCCACACTGGACTGTAAACTGGCGTCGGCGGCAATCCACTGTCCAATGTCTTGCGAGGAAAGCTCCGCGATCGTGCAGTTTTTGGCCAAGGCAATTTGCTTGAGCGATCGTAGAGCGTAGATGGCGACACGAGTAGTAAATTTGTCCCGTGAGGTCAGTAAGGCGGCATCCACGAGGGCACATTCTTCGACGGTGAGAAATTCAGTGGTCGGTTCCATAGAGTTTGGGGCAGTTGGAGGATAGAGCGCTAGACAGCTTTGATGACGGAGCTATGGGCTAAGGTACCAGAAAATAGGGCGGTGTGTCACTGGAGAGTGGGCGGGGGCGGGAGCAGGAGCGTAGGAAAGGGGAATTCAGAGCAACTTGGGGGGCTTGGGGTACCATAGGTCTAGCCTATTTGACCTGCTTGTTCGTCGTTCTTGTCGGATATGACCCTCGATCCTAAACCTGTTAAGCCCACTCCAGAAACTTCGATCGCTCCTCAGTCGATCGTTCCTGTCTCGCGCTCAGTAGAATCTGGGCCTCAGGTGAATACTGCTGCCGCACTAACGCTCATTGCGATCGCGATTATTCTGATTGGATTTTTCCTGGGAAATACTTGGTTAATTCTGATTGGATCACTGGTAGCGTTGGGAATATCGTTACAAGTTTTTTATCCGACGATTCAGCCAGCGGTGGAGGAGCTGTTTACCACCAAGGATGGTGCGATTCTTTTAGCATCCTTTGGTTTGGGCTTAGGACTGTTGGGTTTGTTGAGTGTGATTGGAGCGAATCGGTGGTTGTCGGAGCAGTTGGCGGATGCGAACTGGGACGCGATCGGAGCCTTGGGAGAAGTGTTTGGGGCGTTGGGGCAAATTTTAATTGCTGTGTTGGCAGTGTATATTGCTTGGCGGCAGTATGTGATCTCGAAGGATTTAACGATTCAGCAAAACAACATTACTCAGCAACAAACGATCGATACCTATTTCCAAGGTATTTCGGATTTGGTCTTGGATGAAGAGGGGCTGCTAGAAGATTGGCCGCAGGAACGGGCGATCGCAGAGGGGCGAACAGCCGCAATTTTCAGTAGTGTGGATGCCTTGGGTAAGGCGAAAATTTTGCGGTTTTTGTCGCGGGCGCGGTTGCTGTCGCCGTTGAAGCGGGATCAGCGATTGGGGCGTCCGATTTTGGATGGGCAGGGCGGCTATGCGGAGGATCGACTGCACGGGGTGCGAGTGATTGATCTGGGGGTGATGCTGGCTGGGGCGAATCTGGCAAATACGGACTTGCGCTGGGTGGATTTGAGTGATGCAAATTTGATTCGGGCAGATTTGCGCAATTGTGAGTTAGTAAAGGCAAATTTGGCGCGGACGATTTTGGTCGGTGCGAATTTGGAAGCGGCGGATATCAATAGTACGCGGCTATTTTACGGCAAGGTGGAAACGGCGACCCCCCGCAGCCGCACAGAACCGCCGGACTATAAAACCGGGGCGCAAACCGGAGCCGTGGTGGAGAATGCAGACTTTACGAATGTGGAGGATATGTCGGAGGATCAGCGGGTTTATGTCTGTTCCTGGGGCGGCTCCAAGACGCGGGCAACGGTGCCGGGGGGGTGTGAAGGGATCCCGAACCGATTGGGACGTTAGGGATGTTTGTACGGGTGGCAGAGGCCGCTTGCAAAATGCCTTCAGCGGTGGGGGGTATGCAAGGGGCTAGTGACAAGATTCTAGTGATCGCCATGATGAAGCGATCGACCCTAGACACCAACGCTTATAAATTCACCACAAGCAAGGTTTGCAATAATACACTTGAACTCTAGCAGATTCAAGAGTATGGTGGGTCATGGGAGATTCGAATTCTAGTACTATGCCACTCAAACCCAGTCAAATTCTCAACCAACTCAACGCTAAACGATCGGATTTCACCGCGTTTGATGAAACCACCTTCAAGCAATTGGAGCTCTATAAAAAGGCGTTGCGGGAAGCGATGCAACTTTCCACCGCAGAACTCCAACAACGATTGTCTAAAAAGCGCCATTGTGGGGCATTCCCGTTAGAGTCCCTAGACGCTGGCACCAATTGGATCATTCCCTTTGGCCTGAGTTGGAATCATCGCGAAGAAAGTAATGCTTGGGTGCGGGAGCAACTGACTAATGTATCTACCTTCGCCGTTGATGGATCTCAAATCTATCCTGGTAAAGATTTATCTGTTCCCGTGGCCTTAGTTCAAATTGGCTGGTTTGAAAATCTCCATACGGCTCAGGGGGAATACTTCAAAGATATTGAATGTTATGTCATGACGCCCCAAGATTTGCGGGTGGAAAAGTTGGGTGAATTGGCCGATCGCAAGGTGAATATGCAACGATTCGCCATGGAAACGCAACGGATTATTGATTATCTTGAAGAACATGAAGGCGTAGACAACGCCCTAGCCTTTTTTGACGGTTCCTTTGTGGTTAGCTTTGCTGAAGCCTTTGACGAAGAAACCACCCAAGTTTATGTAAGTTGTGTCAAACGGTTATTGGAAGCCAGTGAACACTATCAAGTTCCGGTTGTCGCTTTTATTGATACAACTACTGCCCGCGATATAGCTTCTATGTTGCAATCTCTGTTTACCTTGCCAGATAACAAGGCGATTCATGACGCAAAACTATTGAGCTATATTGAATCTGTTAATCATCCTGGCCAACCGATTCCGTGGCAATGGGGCGATCGCTCACCTCTCTTTCTGTGCCAGCGATCGGGCATTTTGGAAGCCTACGGAGAGCAGATGCAGACTGTGACGTTCTGTTATCTCAAAACCAATCGGGATAGTTTACCTGCACGTTTAGAACTGCCGCTGTGGGTCTACGAAGCGGGCCGAGCCAATCAAGTGATTGACTGGGTACGGGCAGAGGTGGCGATCGGTGGGGGCTATCCCTATGTGATTGAAACCGCAGACCAAGTGGCAGTCGTACAAGCGAGCGATCGGCAAACCTTCTATCGCATCTTGCAAGACTGGGCCGAGAAGGAATCACTCAAGTTACGCCTGTCCCGAAAAATGGTCAGCAAAGCTCGCCGCCGTTAGGCTGTTTATAGAACACTCGATAAGGGTATTTAAAGGCACTTGAAATGAGTCACATGGATATCGTAGTTGGCATATCCCCCCTTTGTTCCATCTGCCTGATTGAGGGAAAACCGTTTTAGCACCCCTTCCACTTCAAACGGACCTTGACAGGTGATGGGTTCCTTCGAGAGCAAGACAAACTGATAATTCAAAGCATCCATATATCCTTGGTGTAACGGAGACTTCCCTAGGGGATTTCCAGTCCGTAAGATATGTTGCATGACCACTTTGGGCGAACTACCAGTCACTTTGATCAACTTGCCAATACAGTTTTCCCAACTCGTTTGATCCTGCTCTGATAGTTCACAGTAATCTGTTTGATGATTCATTTCCTGATTTGTCTGGTTAGTGTTTGAAATTTGGTTGCTAGTTGCATTCATAGCCTTGGAATGACGATCTTGTAAATCTTGAGTCGATCGATCGCAATTCTTAGCGTGACAGGTCTCAGCCATAGATTGTCCTGGCTGGTTTTCCAATTGCTGCATATTTTTCAGCCAGAATCCACTTCCTAGCCAAAATCCGCCCCCTAATAAAAATGTTGTAATGAAAACTACTCTCAGCATAGACGGTAATTACTCTAGATGGGCATCGAAACAATGCAGGAAATCTCGCTCTCACACCTTGCCTATGATTAAAAGCCCTTTGGTCAGTTGTCGTCCATAATCCACTAAAAAATAATCTGAAAAAGGATGGATATGAGATTATCCATCCTTTCGTTCTAGATTACGATGTTTGCAGTTGCATAATCGCGATTATTTAGCAATTATTTAGCGATTATTTAGCGACTATTTACGCTTACCCGATCGCCGTCCCCCCTCATCATTACTGCCACCATGGGGACGGGAATTGCCGGGATCGCAGCCTTCGGAACCGTTGCCAATTCCTTGATTGCAATGCTTTTTCTTTTTCCCGTACTTGTCATCATCACGATCGACTACCAAAACTGTCCCTTGGCTTGTATTAACGGATTGATAGGTAGTCATCAATTGACTGACTTGATAGGTTGTCGTTTCGCTGATACTAACTGTTTGTACGACTTTGCCAGGAACGGCGGTGAATACTGAACTGAGATTACTGCTAAACACTGAAAGCACTTGGTTGACCAGCATAAAGCTGCCCGTTTGGAAAGATGCAGGATAGCTACAGTTCCGCTGGGGCGCAGGTAAGCCGATTAGATCGAAAGCACTCAGGTTAATATTTCGAGCAACACTAAAGAAAGTCACTTGGGCCTCTTGCCAGCGTTGGGTGCGACTGACTTGGGTAAAGAAGTCATACACTTGGACTGACCGATCGATGCTGAAATCCTGGTTTACATCCACGCCGTAGATGGTGCGCACAAGGCCAAAGTCTGTGGTTCGATCGGGCAGTACCAGTGTCACTGCGGTATGTTCCGACAGCATTTCAAACTCGCTGTAACCGATGAATTCATCGCGGGTATTGAACAACCGAACCACAACCCGATCGCCTGCCTTCAAGCCTTTAACAAACTTTGCTTTGTACTTGTCTTTCAGTTTATATTTGAAATCGCCTAAAAACTGTTCTCCAGAAAATCCCGTGCGCTCCTTAGATTTAAAGGAAATCCGAGCAATCACATTGGAGAGTGTCCGTTCTTTCTGGACGATCGAGAGGTTGAATCCACCTCGCTCTAAACGCACTTGATCTGTGTTGTAACGACGGTCTTTCTTGCGATCATCCCGGTCATCATCGCGATCTTTGCGATCCTTCCGATCGTAGCGATCATCATCATCGCGCTCTTTACGATCCTTCCGATCGTAGCGATCATCATCATCCCGATCATCATCGCGATCGTAGCGATCCTTCCGATCGTAGCGATCATCATCGCGATCTTCTTTGCGATCGTCGCGGCTGCGATAGTCGAAGGTCTGATTGCTGGCGATTTGCACAGTGCTGCTCATTGCGATCGCGCTGTAGCGTTGAATCTGCTCATAGCGAACCAGTTGATCCCGTCTACCACCTCGCACATCGTAACGGAGCAAAGCAACTGCCTTGAGTTCCACTTGGGAGAGATCGGTTGTACCCAACTGTTTCTGAAGCTCTCCGCAATCGATCGTTTCGGGGGCCAGGGTAATCCGCCCATTACCGTTGGCAATCAACCGGGCACCTGTGCTGTTATAAATTTGCACCCACTCACTGTTTTTGCGGGCATAAATC
This sequence comes from Alkalinema pantanalense CENA528, assembly GCF_050753345.1. Lineage (NCBI taxonomy): Bacteria > Bacillati > Cyanobacteriota > Cyanophyceae > Leptolyngbyales > Leptolyngbyaceae > Alkalinema > Alkalinema pantanalense. Next base: position 6,307 of record NZ_JBLZFX010000027.1, read on the forward strand.
TGATACACCGCGTTGGCATAACTAGTCACAGGTTTATCGCCAACATCCAATTGCAAAACAAGTTGATTCGCAGTGGTCAATCGCGCCATGAAAAGATTGGCTGACCAGCTTTCTTGGGTGATGTAACTGGTTGCGGAAGCAGGCTGCACGAGAGGGGAATGAATGGTATAGCTGCCCAGCAATGAAGTGACGGTTAAAGCAGCGATCGAAACGTGTTTGAGGCGAGTCAAAGCTTGGGCGGAAGTTGTTTTTTTCATGGATTTGTAGAGCATCAAAGGTGAATGCGAATAAATGGCCAACTTGTAGAACGGTTATCCCCAGGAATTGGGGATCGGCTGTGCTGGTAATTAGATGCGCTATCCTAATTTTCTCTCCCTAGACCTCACACAATTTTAAAAGTTCCCACCTCATCATTCCTTCACACAAATCCGGACAAAATTGCGATTGTCAATTGAGGGTTACTTCAAAGAGGCGATCGATCAATTGATCACTGTCCACGGTGTTTATCCCAATGGATCCCTTTTAAAACAATAAAAAGGAGTAGAGATTTGCCATTCAGCATTCTCTACTCCGTGAAACTCAGGGGTGAAAAATTTAGAGCTTACAGAATTTGTAATCAACCAATTGGATCACCATTGGTGATGACAATCTGCCATGCAGTTAGGATTAAACCGTGACCTTGCGGCGACGGATATTGCGGTATAAAGCACCACCTCCAACCACTACTAGACCTAGCCCTAAACCGGGTTCCGGTACCTTTTTGAGTTTTGGCGTTTCCGGAATTTGAATTTTGCCCACCACTTTGTCGCTGCCGCCCCCAGCATTTACTTGCTGGAACCGACCTGCAACTTTAAACCCACCGGAGGAGAAGCCCGTCAAGAAGCTATTTTGGACATCTTTGACATTCAGCTTGCCGCCACTCAGCAAAAAGCTCACCGTTGTAGATTCTCCAGCTTTCAGCCCGCCGTTGGCATTGCCGCCTTCAAAGGAATTACGAGGAGTACTGATTCCAGCGGAGTAGGTGCCAAACTGGTTGGTCGGTGACAAATTAACGTTTTTCCAAAGTTGAGTGAAGTTGCTTCCTGACGGTGTCAGACTGAAGTTGAGGAAGGATGGCATATCGAATGCCACACCGACCAATGTAGAAGCCGTTGCACCGAGGCCCAATTTGCCGTTGGTGGTGTTCGTCATGTCCAAGTTCAGAAGGACATTGTCTCCTTGCTGAGCAAAGCTGAAGTTCAACTTAGCAGACGCCCCAGTGTTTTCGGTACTGCCGTACTGAGGGGATAACAGAATTGAGAAAGCCGATTGAAAGGTCGGTGCGGTGCTTGTCGTGGATGGAGTCGTCGAACCTGTTGTAGGAGTCGTCGAACCTGTTGTAGGAGTTGTTGTAGGACTCCCTGTCGCAGGAGTATTTGCTTTGGGTTTAGCTTGAGCTGCCAAGGGTGCTGTTAAGCAAAATATGGTTCCGATACAAAGAATTCCCAGCGATCGTTGGGCTGAGAAGCGAATGAGAGAGCGTTTCATACGGTGTGTAATTGCAAAAGACAGTTGAGCACTGGATATTGACTTGCATCGGGTCAGGTTTTTCGCACAAGACCCCAGAATGTTCTTTCTTCGTATTAAAAGAGATTCGGCCCTCCAATTGGATTCGGAGGAATACCTGTTTTCTACGATCGCTGTCGGCGCTTGGCTTCACAGAACCTTCATTGTTGCCCTTCTGATCCCAAGTCATTTGAGCGAGTGGAAAGGGGAGAATCGCCTCTCTGGACTGAGCTGCGAACAAAGGGGCTATAGTTTGAAATTATGTGAAGTCTAAGATTGTGTGAAGTTCCGCGTTGGGGGCGACACCGTAGAAATACGGGGCTATCGGAGCAATCCCTAGGCGGCAGTCCCTACCTATCTGATTCCGGTACCCCGATCCCCAGTTCCCGCCTGCTTCCTTAGAATAACTACATAAGGAATGCGAAATAACGACGGGGGATGCAATGCAACCGAGCAATCCAAATCAATTTACCGAAAAAGCCTGGGAAGCGATCGGGCGCACCCCCGACATCGTGAAACAGGCCAATCAGCAACAGATCGAAACTGAGCATTTGATGAAGGCACTGCTGGAGCAGGAGGGTTTAGCTTCCAGTGTGTTCAATAAATTGGGCGTGAGTGTGCAGCGACTCCGCGATCGCACGGAGGAATACATCGCCAAGCAGCCGAAAGTGAGCGGTGCCAACCAGAATGTCTACTTTGGCCGATCGTCGGATAGTTTGCTCGATCGGGCGGAGTCCTACCGCAAACAGTATGGTGATGACTTTATTTCTGTTGAACATATGCTGCTGGGCTATGCCCAAGATGCCCGCTTTGGGAAGGCGTTATTCGCAGAATTTAAGCTAGATGAAGCAAAATTAAAAACAGCGATCGAGCAGATTCGGGGGAATCAGAAGGTGACAGACCAAAATCCGGAAGGCAAATACGAAGTCCTAGAAAAATATGGCCGTGATCTGACCAAGTATGCCAAGGAAGGTAAGCTGGATCCGGTGATTGGTCGGGATGATGAAATTCGCCGCACGATCCAAATTCTCTCTCGGCGGACGAAGAATAATCCCGTCCTGATTGGCGAACCTGGTGTGGGTAAAACGGCGATCGCGGAAGGACTGGCCCAGCGGATTGTCAGTGGAGATGTGCCCCAGTCCCTCAAAGATCGCACCCTGATTGCCCTGGATATGGGGGCGCTGATTGCGGGAGCGAAGTATCGCGGGGAATTTGAAGAACGGCTGAAGGCGGTGCTGAAGGAAGTCACCGATTCCCAGGGCAATATCATTCTGTTTATCGATGAGATCCACACTGTGGTCGGTGCAGGAGCGACCCAGGGGGCGATGGATGCCGGGAATTTACTGAAACCGATGTTGGCGCGGGGTGAACTGCGCTGTATTGGGGCGACGACCCTGGATGAGTACCGCAAATATATTGAGAAGGATGCAGCCCTAGAACGGCGGTTCCAACAGGTCTATGTGGATCAGCCCAGTGTGGAGGATACGATTTCTATTCTGCGGGGGTTGAAGGAACGCTATGAACTGCACCATGGGGTGAAAATTTCCGATAGTTCCCTGGTGGCGGCGGCGACGTTATCGACGCGGTACATTAGCGATCGCTTCCTGCCGGATAAGGCGATCGACCTAGTGGATGAGGCTGCGGCGAAGCTGAAGATGGAGATTACCTCTAAGCCGGAGCAGTTGGATGAGGTCGATCGTAAGATTCTGCAATTGGAAATGGAACGGTTGTCTTTGCAAAAGGAATCGGACGTTGCCTCGAAGGAACGCTTGCAACGGATAGAAAAGGAACTGGCGGATCTCAAGGAAGAGCAAAGTCGGTTGAATGCCCAGTGGCAAGCGGAAAAAGGCGGCATCGGCGAGTTGCAGAAGATCAAGGAAGAGATCGATCGGGTCAATTTGGAGGTGCAGCAGGCAGAGCGGGATTATGACCTGAACCGAGCGGCGGAACTGAAATATGGAACGCTGGCCCAATTGCAGAAGAAGCTGGAAGCGACGGAAGCAAAGCTAACGGCAACGCAAACGACAGGTAAATCGCTCCTGCGGGAGGAAGTGACTGAGTCAGATATTGCTGAAATCATCAGTAAGTGGACAGGCATCCCCATCAGTAAGCTGGTGCAATCGGAAATGCAAAAGCTGTTGCAGTTGGAAGATGAACTGCACGATCGGGTGATTGGGCAGAATGAGGCTGTGACGGCGGTGGCGGATGCGATTCAGCGTTCCCGTGCGGGTTTGGCTGATCCGAACCGTCCTATTGCTAGCTTTATCTTCCTAGGCCCGACGGGGGTAGGTAAGACGGAGTTGGCGAAGGCGTTGGCGACCTATCTGTTTGATACGGAAGAGGCCATGGTGCGGATTGATATGTCCGAGTACATGGAAAAACACGCGGTTTCTCGCTTAATCGGAGCACCTCCGGGGTATATCGGCTATGACGAAGGGGGGCAATTGACGGAAGCGGTGCGGCGGCGTCCTTTTTCGGTCATCTTGTTTGATGAAATTGAGAAAGCCCATCCCGATGTGTTTAATGTCATGTTGCAAATTCTGGATGATGGACGGGTGACGGATTCCCAGGGTCGTACGGTGGATTTCAAAAACACGATCATTATCATGACGAGCAATATTGGATCCCAGTACATCCTGGATGTGGCGGGGGATGATAGCCGTTATGAGGAGATGCGATCGCGGGTGATGGAGGCGATGCGCGGTAGTTTCCGGCCTGAGTTCCTGAACCGGGTGGATGAAACGATCATCTTCCACAGTCTGCAAAAGGATGAAATCCGCAATATTATTCGGCTGCAAATTCAGCGGTTGGCGAAGCGGTTGGACGATCGCAAGATGACGCTGAAGCTGTCGGATGCGGCGTTGGATTTCTTGGCGGATATTGGCTATGACCCGGTTTATGGGGCGCGACCGATTAAGCGGGCGATCCAGAAGGAGGTGGAGACGGCGATCGCGAAGTGCATCCTGCGGGGTGAGTTTAGCGAAGGGGATACTATCTTTGTGGATGTGGGGGCAACGGAGCGGCTGGAGTTCAAGCGTTTGCCTTCGGAACTGACGGTTACGCAATAGCCGAGTAGGATGGGCAACCGTTGCGGTTGAGGTTCGATCGGTTGCCCAGATTAAATTTTCCTGTTACTTTGAACAAAGACACGTTATAATAGTTCACGTAACGGGAAATTTTGCTGGTGTAGCTCAGTTGGTAGAGCAGCTGATTTGTAATCAGCCGGTCGCAAGTTCGAGTCTTGTCACCAGCTTTTTAAGTGTTGACTATGGCGATTGTTTGGCAAGAATTGGGGCAGTTATAAAAAAGCTGTCGCGCAATCTATTGGCCAGTTAGAAGAATCAGCTTTGGAAGATTACGAGTTGGCGCGGCGAAATACCTGCCAAGAAGATTAGGATCAGGCAATCAAGACGCTTAACCAGTGGGCTGGATAAGGAGGAATCGTTGAATGGATAAATTAACCATTTATCGTCAGCACATCAAGTCTTTGTTGTCTCAATATGTGGATGGGGATAAGTCACAGGATCACTTTGAGTCTCAACTGATTTTGGATGAAGAGCGTGATCATTATCTGTGGTTGGATGTGGGCTGGGATGGCTCTAAGCGGATTTACCATCCGATCATGCATTTCGATATCAAGAATGGGAAGATCTGGTTACAAGAGAATATGACGGATTTAGATCCGGCAGAAGCGCTAGTTGAGTTGGGGGTGCGCAGGGAGGATATTGTGCTGGGTCTACAGCCATCTTATAAGCGTCCTTATACTGCTTATGGAAGGGATTAGTTGTGAGCTAGTTGGGACTCATATTATCCATCATTCATTTGTGCAAGTTTATATTTAGCTATTGCAGATGAATCAATTTGATGAGTAACTTCAACTAAATACCATAACTTTTCACAAATCTCATTTATGGACATTTGATGCTCCGAATTCAGATCAAATTCTCCAGTAAAGTATTGAAGAAATTTTTCATCCACAATACCGTTCCTATGAGAGTATAAATGTCTTATTTGTAGAATTTTTTCTATTTCAGTTTGCTTGAGCTTATCAATAACATTCAAATCCCTGATTTGTGGATTATCTGCAATAAACCCTTTGACACTACCTTTTTGCAATTTGCCGATTTTCTGTTTTGCCAAATAGTTTACAAATTCTTGTAAATCTGAGCAATCTAGAACTTCTTTAACTGTAACTGGACTATTAGATTTTAATGTCACTGGCTTAGCTAGAAAAATTTCATATAATAAGTCAGATAGATATGTCTCAAAATTATCGACAAAAGAGGAGAATAGTATTCTAGCAAGAATTTTTCCCTCTTGATGAGTTGTTGGTGCATCTGGATCTATCGGATAAAGCATATGACCCAGATCATCCATTATCTTTAAGATACTTTGATAATGTTCAATCAGTTTTGTTTTAGCATTGGTTGCTTCTTTTTTATAGACTTCAATTTGCTGACTTATAACTCTTATCCTGGGATAACCACTCGGCTTAAATTGGATTTCAGTAGGATTTAGAAGTTTAATACTGGAACCAACTCTTTTATAAAGTTTACCCTCAACAGTAATTAATGAGTTTGATTTTTCAACTTTAATTGCGTAAAGTTTTTTATCTTTGAAAGTAACATACTGATAAAATACCTGCGGTTGAGGTGACAGAAGATCTAATGCTTTGTGAGTAATAGCAGTAGCATGAAAATCCTCACTCAAGCCATTGATTTCGAGATTATCTGAAACTCCTAAAATTATGTAGCCACCATCAGCATTAGCAAATGAACTAATCAGTTGAGCAATATTTCGAGAAGGAGGCAAAACAGACTTATATTCAAGCTTAGAACTTTTTGGTTGGCCGATTGCTTCAAATATTTCCTGTGTAATATCCATTAGTTCACTGGAATCCTATTAATACCTATTTGTTTAATAACTTTCCCCAAGGTTAATTGTTTTGGTTCCTCTACTCCATTATCAATCCAAAGTTCTGAATTGGGATCATCTAAAGTATCTTTTTCAGAGCTGTAATAGATAATGACTTCTCCATTATCAGAAGGTCTTACAACTACATATATAGGCAAGCCATTCTTTTTTATTCCTCCAATAACTGTAGTAGCTAATTCTTCCGCATCAGTGCATTCATACTCCTCAAGAGATTGTAAATGTTTAATCACATTGTTCTTAGCTCTTTTTATCAATTTTTGTACAGTCAAAAACATTTCAAACGTAGGTGTAGAAGTGTGTATAAATTTAGCTGCAATTCCTGAATCTTGTAAAGCCGCTTCTAATTCCTCAATAGACGTCACTCCTAAACTTAATAGAACTGCTTGATTTATTTCTATTTTATTGGTGTCATCCGCAAGGACATTTTGGGCTAGCTTAAGCTGGGTTTCCAACTCAGAGATATTATCAGCTTTAAATTCTGCTAAAAGACTATTTATTTCTTGTACACTTTTAATCTTTTGAATTATTTCCGAATCATCTTCAATGGCTTTTGTGACTTCAGCAAGTTTTGATAGATCTGTACAAGTCCGCATTACTTTATATAGACTTTCCTTATCTTGTATCGTATTCATAAAAATTTCAGCACGCTTACGGTATACCTCTGCGAACAATTCTTTTCCTTGCTCCGGATTATTTTCAAACCATTCAGACAAGAAGTTAATAGCTTTTTTCAAATTCTCATTGTTACTATGAGAAGATTGTTTTAATTCTCTATTTAAGTTGTCTGTTATCCTGACTGCAATATCTTTTTTCTCCTTTTCTTGAAGATTGGCCCTTATGTAATTAATTTTTTCATGAATTAAAATATCCTTCCAGTCTTCACCTAGAAGTTTTAAAACATCGATCAACTCATCGTCTAGTATTGCGTCAATATACAAGGTTTCTCTATTCAACGGGTCTTTTACTTGCTTAAATTGTCCATTTTGATTTGGTGTGATTTCACACTTCTGAAGTAACACAAGGTTTCTTTCATCCTCAAGTAAGAAAGTACCTAGAGAATTTAGCCACTCAAAAGTACTATTCTCATCTTTTCTTAAAGCTTGACTGAGATTATGAATGTTCTTTTTGCTAGCTACAGTGTTGACTAAAACTTTATAATCTACTGTTTTCCAACCTTCCCAGATTATCCCACACCAATTATGCAGGTGATTTTTTTTGCAACCAGCATTGGGGTTCATATCGAATACAAACTGCCAAACCTTCTCTCTCTGGGCTACTGGCAAAGAGTCATTTGGAAACCATAGATCTTTAATAGCTTTTTTGCTAGCAGCTTCATCTTCCAACTCAACAATTAAGGCATCATAAATGAATTCTCTGATTGGTTTTTGAATACAATTTTGATACCATTCTTGATCAAAGTATCTGTTATCTGTAGAAGGTATTTGAGTTTCTGCAATGTTGAAAAGATTAAAAAAGTTCTCTTGTGTAATCCTAGATAGCAAGTCTTTATATAAGTCAACAGCAGATTCTAAAAGTGTTTGGTTTTCAATCACTTCTGTATCATCGACACCTTTCAACCAAATTCCATCTCGTTCGGTCTGCGGATTGAAGAAGAAGCTATTTACAATCACAGGAAAATGAAAATTCTCAGTTCCAATAAGAGGAAAATCACAAAATAATTTTGGCAGATCTTTGACACTTTTAACTGAATAGCCTCTTTCACATTTTTCAACCTCAGTAGCTATTGCTACTCTTTCATTGGAGAGATTTAAAATTAAAAGATCTTCTTTTGTATAATTCTTTGTTTTTGAAACACATATAACAAAACCATTCTTTAATTCTCTATTTCTTTCGTAAGAAACATTTTCTTTAGAAATATTATTGATGATTTCAACTTTTCCTATCTTAGGAATAAATGCTAGGACGAAGGGAATCAATCTCGAAAATTCTTCCACTCCAATTTGAGCCACTCTTTTCTGTACTTTTGTATCCAATTGGTAGCAGAAGGATGTGTTAAATTGATTTTCATTGTAGCTAGAACTTATTTTTTCAATAGACTTATCAAATTCGTCCCAAGACTTTTTAATATTGGGCATGAGTTGCGTTGTTGTTTTACCTCGTCGATCTAACAGAAATTGAAATTTGTAGAAATTTCCATCTGCTATTGTTACTCCTTCTACTCTAATGATTCTTGACAGTAGATGTGTTGTCAAAAAACCTGTTCCAAATCTGCCTATTTTCTTAGTTTCCTGTCCTTCTTCAACTTCTTTAGAGGAAATTTGATTTATTAATCCTATGACATCCTGGCTTTCAAAATGGCTGCCGTTATGTCTAAACGCAACCTGATGTTCATCCAGTTCTATTTGAACGGATACAGTTCTATCCTTATCTTCGGCGATACTATCTTTTGCATTTTGTAAAAGTTCCCAAGCCCAACGCCCTTGATTATTTTCAATGGTTTTCTCTAGATCGTGTAGGCGTTTGATAATTTTATCGGCGATAGCTCTTTCTCCAGAGTCTTTTCTACCATTGTGAATTGCCTGAATCATAACTGCCATCTCAATTCTACTAAGTTGCCACTATCTTTTTAAATGCTAGTTCAATATTACGACGAGTAGAGGACTAACTACTGTCTAGATAGAATTTAGTCCACGAAATACCCAAAATGGGTACTAGCTAGACGAACTTTCTGTCTAACTCCTTAAATCGGAATACTTAGGTTGACTCATTTCAGTATAATGCTCCCTCAACGAAAATACCCCTGTTCATCAAATTTTAAAAATAGGAAGATAGATAATCGTAGTGCCAAAGCACCCACAGATCGCTAACCAACCAATGCAACCTGTGAGATAACACTGGCGTTCGCGGCTGAGGTAATGTATTGCCCGTCGTAATGCGCGATCTGCATCGGTTGAATCCAGTGAATCTTGTCTGCATACCGTCAGGAAAAGCAAGGTGATTCGATCGTGAACCCTTGGGCACTCGACAATCCCCCAAAGGATTAAACTGGGAGTAGAGTTTTGACCCAGCATCATTACCGAGTAAACCCTATGTACCTCAACATCGAATTGAACCCAGAATACGAATCAAAACTCATCTATGTTCAAGAACGAACTGACCAAAAAGACTTAAAAGCCGTGATCGAAGCCGCGATCGACCTCTACTATCAGCAGCTTGAACCCGATCGAAAAACAGCCCTAGAACTCCTGACAGAATCTGGCTTCATCGGTTGTGCTGAAGCTGATGAGAATCTTTCAGTCAACTATAAGCAAGTCGTCAGCACTGCGATCAAAGAGCGCTTTCAGCAATCCCAAGAATCATGATCATCGCCGACACAGGCTTTTTCTTCGCACTGGCTAACCCCCGCGATCGGTACCACCAACCCGCAGTGCGTGCCCTAACAGCCCTCAAAGATCCACTCATCACCACCTATCCAGTCATTACAGAAACTTGTTACCTTCTACTCTCGACTAATGGCAACGCAGCGCAGCGTAATTTTTTGAGTAATGTAGTCGCTGGCGCGACGGATATTTTTCAGCTTAAAACTATCCACCTTATGCGAATGGTGACGCTCATTGAAATATATGCTGATCTGCCGATGGATATGGCTGATGCCTCCCTGGTCGTACTTGCAGAACATTTAGGGCATGGCAGAATCTTATCAAGCGATCGTCGAGATTTTCAGGTGTATCGCTGGAACCAAACTCAGCCCTTTGAAAACCTCCTGCTAAATTATCTTTGAAGGCCCACACCCTCAAAGCCTACGGCTTCAAACCCACCGACGACCTCCTCGAAAAGCTCCTGACGCTCAATCTAGAGCTAGCCGACAAGGAGAAACGCGGCGAACCCGTCATCGGCCCCTGGGCCCCCGACAATCCGCCTAAGCTATAATTACAACAGCTCGATTCATCAAGAGCGGGGTACAACCGCCATGCCAGGAGTTGCCTGAACCATGCAAACCCTTACAATCACCGCCTTCAACATCGCCGATTACTTCCTGTGGCTTGCCAATGATGTTGGCTCCTTCATCAGCAACCTCAAACTCCAAAAACTGGTTTACTACGCTCAAGCATGGCACTTAGCACTCTACGATCGGCCCTTGTTCGACGAAGACTTTCAAGCCTGGGTTCATGGCCCCGTCATTCCTGAACTGTTTGAGAAATACAAACACTTCGGCTGGCGACCGATCGACGAAGATGCAAAAATTGATTTACCTGATGACATCGTTTCACATCTCAATGATGTTGCCGATGAGTATTTCCGGTGTGATGCTTATGAGTTAGAGCAAATGACTCATATAGAAGAGCCATGGCAAAAAGCGAGAGTGGGTTTAATGCCTGATCAGGCTTCAACTAATATCATTCAAAAGGTGTGGATGCAGGAGTATTACAAGGCCCGTGTCGAAGAAGATTAAGAAAGGTTCTAAAGGTGGAGGACAAAGCGAGATTCGTCCGACGCCGCTTAAACCGAAAGGGGTCAGCTTTTCCTTCAAATACCTCAAAACCGATCACAAGAAGTTTAACTGGAACGATCGAGAAATTAGCTATTGGATAACATTACTCGATCGGCTTAAAAATCTTTCTGGCCTAACTGCTGTAGAGCTAAAAAGCAACAGCAGCAAATCTTTACGTTGTCATCCGATCGACTGGAATGATACCAGCGAAAACGGATTTGGCATTCCTGATGAAGAACAAGTCGTTGATACTCCCTATCAATTTTCGCTCTCCTCCAATGAGCATGGTCGAGTACATGGATTTTTCATTGGTGAAGTTTTCTATGCTGTTTGGCTTGATCCCAATCACTGTTTGTATCCATGACAACCGCACCCTCAAAGCCACCGATCGACGACCTCCTCGACAATCTCTGAGCACTCAACCTAGAACTCGCTGAAAAAGAGCAGCGCAGAGAACCCGCGATCGGCCCCTGCCCCCCCAATCTGCCTAAACTATAATCGAGATGCCCTGCTCTAAGCGAAGTTCTACATTCCACGTAGCATACGCCCAAAATCATCCACTTTTTGGACAGATAAGCAGCATAGCCAGAGCGGGGCAATCAATCTTCCTCGATAATCTCCACAATCACCCGCTGCAAATCCCGATCGGCAGGACGTTTGACAAACTGCTCATGGGTATACAACCAAACCAATCGAATTGTCAGCGTTGATTCACTCACCAAATACATCAAACGCACTTGCCCAGAAGCACCCTTACCAAACTTAAATTCCAACTTTTGAAACGTCCAGTCATCAGGCAGTTTTAAATTACCAGGCAACGGCTCTTGATGGGCATTACGCGGATAAGGATCATCAATCAGATTTTCCAAAATCCTACTAATTTGCTCAATAAAATCACCCCGAAAACTCTTCGCTAATTTCTTCAACGATCGCTGAAAATTATCCGAAGGTTCAATCGAGAATGGATTCGAGCCAGTCGCGCACGCCCCCCTTCTCTACCCGAACCGTCGGTTTCGTTGCCAATGCCGCTGTCAAAACATCCTGCATCACCCAAGGATACGCCGGATGCTCACGTTCAATAATCTCTAGCTTTTGCTCCCCCAATGCCCGCAAATCCTCTAAAGCGATCGGGTTATTTGAAGCCGCTTCTGTTGACAAACCCTGCCTTGCCTTTTTCCAGGGGAACTCCAAATGACTCATATCACTCAAACGATATGCGTGATACCCACCAAAATACTCCCACACCTCATCCAAAACCTGACGAGTCGCTGGATTGATTTTGACCATCGCTACTAAATTTGGAATCGGTAACTGTTTATCCTCAAACTCCCGATAGAACTGGTAGGCTGGAGGGCAAACAGGGCCATGCCGCCAAGCCTGAATCTCATCAGCAAAGAGCAGTTCCCCATACAAAGCCAAATGAATACTCTGAGCATAGTAGAGCAGCTTTTGCACCTTCATATTGGTCATTTGGCTTGCAATACCTGCATCATAGGCTTTGATAATGAAGTAGCGAGCAGCATCAAGACAATCAAGCATAATCTGCCCCGTAAAATCAAAAGATCCTATACTGTATCATTCTTTAAATCTCACCTCTACATTGTACTCAAATCCCTCTAGAAATTCAAGTGTACTACTGAGGTCTTCAAAAAAAGCGCCAGCCAACTCGCCAAACTCCACAAAACCCTAGACGACCACACCCTCAAAGCCTACGGCTTCAAACCCACCGACGACCTCCTCGAAAAGCTCCTCGCCCTCAACCTAGAGCTAGCCGATAAGGAAAAGCAAGGAGGAGCGATCGTTAACCCCTAGGCACCCGATAATCGACCCAACCCAAATCGACCAAACGCAGTAGCTTGACTCCTCTTTAATTGCTCAAAAGCCTTCCTGGCTAACGTTAGAGCCTCTGACAGTAACCCTCCCTTTAATTCAAGCTTGTCAATTAAAAAAAAGGGGGGTAAATTTTAATTTGTCGAATTGAATTAAAATTTTGACGGCAAATATTGAGCAATGGATAGAACACTTTTCACTGAAGGATTTCCAGGTCGATTGTGGGAGATCTCCGCCAATGGCCAACTGGATTGGGCTTATATCCCGGATGACCTGCCAACAAGCTGGCAACCTTCCCTGGAAATCTGGCCTCTGTTGACACAAGCCCGTGAAGAACTAGCTCGTCTTGATGGAGTCGGTCGCACCATGCCTAACTTTAACTTACTCCTACGCCCCCTCCAACGCCGGGAGGCCCTAACCTCTTCCAGCTTGGAAGGCACCTATGCAACACCCGAACAACTCCTTCTATTTGAAATTGATCCAAAAGAGCCACAATCTCCAAGTGCTCCTGAAAGTGCTTGGCAAGAAGTCCAAAATTATAGCAACGCACTAGATCTAGGACTACAGATGTTAACCGAGATGCCGCTCTCACTCAATGTCATTCGAGCCATCCATCAAAGACTTTTGGCCGGAGTTCGGGGGGCAAATAAAGACCCAGGTAATTTTCGCCGGACACAAGTACATATTGGTTCAGATCGTCGCTTCATTCCACCCCCACCCAATGAAGTCCTGCCATGTCTTTATGCACTCGAAAAATCGATTCATCATCCGGAAAACAAAATTGATACACTGATTTTCTGCTTTATGGCCCATTACCAATTTGAAACTATTCACCCCTTTTTAGATGGGAATGGTCGAGTCGGTCGATTATTGCTGTCGCTGATGATCTATCAAAAGTGCAATCTTCAACGACCTTGGCTCTACTTAAGCCCCTTCTTTGAAAGATACAAAGATGAATACATCAATTTATTATTTCAAGTTAGTTCAAAAGGTGCCTGGATTAGCTGGATTAAATTTTGTCTGCGCGGCACGATCGAGCAATCACAAGATGCAATTAAAAGAATTGATAAACTTCTGGCCCTCCGCAATCAATACATACAGCAACTCAGTCAGTCTGGTGGCAATATTAGACTAACTCGTTTAATCGAATATCTCTTTGATAATTCTCCGGCAGTCACAATAGCAAAAGTGGGGCAACTCTGTAGCGTTACAACGCCAACCGCTACTTCGGATGTTAATCGTCTAGTTAGTACTGGAATTTTAGTTGAATCCCAACTTTCAACTCGCCCAAAAGTGTATATCGCACCCCAAATCTTCAAAATCATTTTTGATGATTAATCGTTTCGCAATTTTCCTTACTTACAACCTCCTCACTTACAACCTCCTCACTTACAACATCCTCGAATGACTTCTCGTACTCAACCTAGAACTTGCCGAAACAGAAAAGCACAGAGAAGTCTAGATCGGCACCTGTCCCCCAACCCACCTAAACGATACAATTCCCCTATTCTAGATACCCACAGACTGTATAACTCATACAACCTGTGGGATACCTACCCTTCAACCGTTAGCGTTGTCGTTCGCGACTGAGTATGCTGATGTATTGCCCGTCGGAATGCAAAATCTTCATCGGTTGACTCCAATGAATCCTGTCTGCGATGCGATGGACATGTAATTGATTAATCGTGTCTTGAATGAATTCTGGATGACCGATTAAGTGGATCTGTAAGCGTTGTTTCTCATGTTGAACTTCACGATCGCTCCGATCGCTAGAACCTTTCGCCATATTGTGAGCTTCTCCTTGGTGTAGTGAATCCCTTTCCCGCTGCAAACTTGCACCCTTCTCCTGCGGGAGAAAGGCTGGGGATGAGGGCGGAAGAAAGCCCCAAAATTTAGAGCCACCCCGTTTGACATCACAAACAAGAGTGGCTCGGTCAGATGTTAAAATCCTCAACAAGCCTCCTTGCTGCTGGTTTCAGCGAGGGGGAATAGCTACCCAAAGTTGTTCCACCAACAATGGGTAGTGCCCTAAATTATTGGGAACCCAGCGACCCCATGCTTCATGCCGACCCGTTGAAAGAAGGATGTCCATGGCGATCGCTATGAGAAACACACTACGGACAAAGTAACAGTGCTGTCAATCCGTACTTAAAACCGTCTTTTCATGTATCATTCAGCACCCGTAGATCTAATCGCTTGGACTGACGATGCAGCACGATCGTTGGAGCTGCTTCCCAGCAACACCCACCCTCCATTGAATGATCCCTTAGCCGTTAACCCTTAGCCTGGGTCAGCAACACCCAAGTACTGGGTTTGCCCAACGTTTTCACCTCGATCGACGCCAATTGCTTCGCTTGTTTTGCTGGCAACTTCGGTACCACGTCCGCCTCCACCAAAAGATAGGATGCTGGCTCTTGCCCATCGGACGTTTGTAACTTCTGGATCAACGTCGGCAAATCCGCTGGAATCACCTGCCGTTCACTATAAAAATTCAACGAGGGCCGATTGGCAAAATAGGACGTGTAAATCGTCGCGCGATCGGGTGTACGGGTTTGGATCATCTGGGCGATCGGCTTCACAGGATAGGCCTCATTCAACTCCCAAATCCACACATTCGAACCCACAAAAAACAACAAGGTTAAATACATCCCCCACATCAGTACGGGAATAAATTGCCGATCCTGCTGGAACAACAAAATAGTGACCACTAGCCCTGTAATTCCCAGCGTCCCCAACGCCAGCACAATATCCCATTCCGGATTCGGTTGCGTCACAAAATACGCAATACCCACGCCCGCGATCGTCATCAACAAACCAAACAAGCTTGCCCACACATTGCGGTAGGGAATCTTAATCGATTGCTGCAACGAAACTGCCAAAGGTGGTGTCCACACACGCGATAGTTGCGCTCCCAACAATAACGCTAACGCTGGATACAGCGGCAATACATACCAAGGCAACTTAGTACTCATAATGGAAATGGTGACAAAATAAACCCCACTCCACAATAGTAAAAGCCTCGCCCAACTTAAATTGCGGTGATGCCAAGCAAACCCGATCGCCTGGGGCAGAAAAAAGATCCAAGGTACCCCATATTTCAAAACCTCTAGAAAGTAGTACCACACCGGGCCTTTATTGCTTCCCACATCCTCCCAAACCCGATTGAGGGACTGTTTCATCAGGTGTTCCCCGACAAATTGGCTGTTGTACTGCAACCACTGTGCCCCATACCAACCCGCCACTGGCGCAATGCCCAATACCAATCCTAACCAGAGATATCCGCAGGACAACAAACGCGGCGTATCCCAGACCATAAACGCCAAGCCGATCGCCCCGAGGAACAGCCCCAAAATCCCCTTCGTGAAGCACATCAGCCCAATGCCCAGCCCAATCCCCAAACTCCAGCGCAAATCCCGCCGCGATCGCAATAGACACGCCATCATCAACAGAAAAAAGCAGAGAATCGCCCCATCCAACATCGCCAACCGTCCCTGCCGAACGATCGGTAACCAAGTCATGTAAATCACAGCGGCAAACAAAGCCGGAACCCGCTCGTAAAAAATTTCGCGGCCAATCCAATAGAGCAATGGTACAGAAGTCGCGGTCAATAACGCGCTGGGTAATCGCGTTGACCATTCTGTCACCCCCCCTAGGCCATAACTCAAAGCCACTAACCAATGCATCAGCGGTGGTTTATTAAAGTAGGGGTTGCCGACGACATCCTTGGGGTAGATCCAGGCAGGCCATGCAGACAGATCGTGAAAAAGTGCCGCCCCCGATCGCCAAATTTCCCGCGCCACCTGAGCCACAATGCCCTCATCCCAATCACGCAGGGGCAGATTGCCAAGCTGGAAACACAGCAAAAATCCAGCCGCCAGCAATAATCCCCCCGCCCACGCCCAATCAATCCAGCGCTCTTGGGTTGGCATCGATCGGCCAAACCGTCCATAGGTAAAGAGGTTGGGACTCATGAACTCACGACTGTCTCAATACTGGTGTGCTCGATACTGGCGTGTATCTACCATCGGCATCATACCCGAATTCGCTTCCCCCCGATTCCTCTCCATCTGACATCAAACTTAACACCGGATTGGGGGAACCTCCCTAATCAAATAGGGAGATTGCCCAATGTTTGATCCCCGTGAAATTCGTTAGCGTATCACCAGTGGTTCAAAACAAGAAATGAAGTGACTTTATTGAAATAACCTCGATCAGTTCAAGATTTTTTGTTCCCTGTCAAGCTGAGCCTGTCTTCATTTTGCGAGGGGTGAGTGGTTCTTGAAATTTTTCAATTTTTTATAAATTTATTCAGGTAATGACCCCATGACTCAATGCCCTTGCTGCTCGACATCTTTGCTGCGTTATGTGAAGCGAGGCCAAGTCG
Source organism: Alkalinema pantanalense CENA528 (assembly GCF_050753345.1). NCBI lineage: Bacteria > Bacillati > Cyanobacteriota > Cyanophyceae > Leptolyngbyales > Leptolyngbyaceae > Alkalinema > Alkalinema pantanalense. Next base: position 23,454 of record NZ_JBLZFX010000027.1, read on the forward strand.
AATGGTTTTGTCCCCACTGCTGGCAAACAATGCCCCAATGGCCAAACCCCGCCTCAATCTCCACCTCGATCGCAGATGTGGTTGAAACGCCCCGTGCCACCTCCATCCGCCCCGTGAAGCCTTCCCTGTCGGAGCGCTAAAGGCGATCGGGTGCTCAAGATTAACTGACCAAAGGCGCGATCGCGGCGATCATCTGGGAGATCATCTAAGGGGTGGATTCCGCCTGTTCTCCCTCTGTAGCTTGGAGGGATTGCTGAATTAATTCCTGCAAATTAAGATACTGCGCCGGGGGAGAGTCTACAAGGATCGGGGTGGTTGTAGCAGCATGGTGTAACCGCACCAAAATTTGACTGAGCGCATAATCTCGGCGGGCAGGACTGCGATCGCGGGGGCTCAGAGTAAGAATTTGAACCCCTTCCGTCTGATTGCAGGGAGCACCATATTCCTCCACGCTGCACACGATCGGCTGATTTTTGCGAATTCCCGTCGTGAGGTAGGCCAGGGAATATTCGCTATTACTGGAATTGAGAAAATTGAACCGGGCTGCCACTTCCCGGCACCGTTGTGCTGCGGAAAATTTGCCCATGCCAGTAAATTGCAAAATCGGTTTGCTGATCCTTCGGCGTTTGACCGATCGAGCCACCAGCGTTCGGCTGCCATTGGGACATTCAAACACTAAGTCAGGAAACGTCGCCGCTTGGCTGGGCATTGGCAAGAGACTCATCGCACTCCCGATCGCCAAAACGCCCAGAACGATCGATCGGCCAAGATTCCGGTTCAGCCAGTGGCGATTTGACCAGTGGCGATTTAACCAGTGGCGATTTGACCAGTGGCGATTTAACCAATACCTGTTAAACCGATGAACCTGAGCCATTGGGTTGGGGAAGCAGTCGCGGAGCATCATAGCAGTCAATATCCATAACCAGCGGTCAGCAATACCTAGAAGGCCAGTCCCTTGATTCCCTAAGACACCGCCCAATTAGGGCCGTCCGGAATAAAATAGGGGGTGGTCAGGGAGAGATGCATAGAAATTCATGGGCGTTTTTAGCCAACAATTAAAAGGATTTTTAGCAGGTCAAGAATCGGCTTCTACCTTGGCAGATCGTTGGCTTGGACAACTCGATGCCGTAACGTCGAGCACTGATGTAACTCAAGACAACGATCGCTGGTGGCCGTTGGATGGCGATCGGGTTAACTCCAACCTCGATGCCAGTGGACTCAGGGAACAGGTGGAAGCAAGGCTCCAATTTTTGCAGCGGATCGATGCTGATTTTCAAGCCTTTTCCCAGGCGTTGGACTTTCCCGAAGATTTGCTCCGTCCGCTCTGGCAGGTCTGGATCCCCCTTGCCCAGCAGATTGACCAATGGCGTAAACAACAGTCTCAGCCCTTGATCGTGGGATTTTTGGGCGGGCAGGGGACGGGAAAAACGACCCTGACCAAAATCTTGACGATTCTGCTGAAACACTTGGGCCAGATCGCGATCGGATTTTCCCTAGATGACCTGTACTTGACCTATGACGAACGGCAGGCATTGCGGTTACGGGATCCTCGTCTCGATCGTCGAGGGCCACCCGGTACCCATGATGTGGAATTGGGGTTAACGGTCTTGGAAAAAATACGATCGCAGCAATTTCCCGTAGACCTACCGCGCTTTGATAAATCAGCCTTTCAGGGCGCAGGCGATCGCAGCCAGTCCGAACAGATAGCCGCAGCAGATGTAGTGTTGTTTGAGGGTTGGTTTGTGGGCTGTCGTCCGGTTGCCCCGTTTATGTTTGCGACTGCGCCGGAACCGATCGTCACCGAGGCCGATCGCCAATTTGCCCGTGATATGAACATGAATCTGTACGCCTATCAACCGCTGTGGGATCTGCTCGATCGGTTGATCGTTTTACAGGTACCGGACTACCGTTTGAGTCTCCAATGGCGCTGTGAGGCAGAACATCGCATGATCGCCGAGGGCAAAGCGGGAATGAGTGATGTAGAAATTGCTGACTTTGTGAATTATTTTTGGCAAGCCTTGCACCCAGAACTCTTTATTCAGCCGCTGCTAGAAGAACCGCAATGGGTCGATCGGGTCATTGAAATTCAACCCAACCATTTACCCAAACGCATGTATTGCCCTCAATAGACTCCAGATTCCGTAATTGGCTTCGGGAACAGCGTACAAATAAAAACTCACATGGCTGGACGGGTCGGTGGCTGGACGGGTCGGTGGCTGGACGGGTCGGTGGCTGACTGGATGTAGTGGGAATGTTATTGCCTAGCCAGTCCCTCAGGAGCGAGTGGAATTCAAACTCTCTAGGGCAGGATAGGCTGATCCAACTTCATCAAGTCCTCATCTAAAGTGTAGGGAATGTACTCAAGAATTTGTCGATCGCTGCCCCTTAAACTATCAGCAAGTACGCAAGTTTGGGTCTTTGTCAGGTAAAGGGAAACCCTTAACCGCCATCTACCGCTACGTTGGATTTAAACACGTTGGATTTAAACCACGTGAAATCGAAACATCTGATCTACTAAATCTAGCAAGAGCATCTACCTAATATTCCATCTACCTGACAATCCTGATTATTCAGTGTCAGCCAGCCTTCTACCATCTCTAGGCTGGCTTTTTTAATGCATGATTCTGGGGCAAGGGATGGAAGTGCTAGAGTCACCGTCGATCGCGGGTCTACCGATCGCGGGTCTACTCTTCTGCCATAGCCTGCAATCATGGCCTGCGATCATGGGTTCTCACGATCGTCGGTAATCCAGTCCAAATCCGACAAAGGAGAACGCTAAGATAGAACAGACTTTCATAGAGAATACTGATGAACATTGCAGTCGGCGCAGATGCAACCACCCTTTTTCGAGCGGCCTATGAAAACCGCTACACCTGGGATTCCAGCTTTCCCGGCTACACCGCAGATGTGACCTATCGTTGTGGTGACCAGGTGTTCCAGGGACAGGCTAAGGTCTCTCCGGATCCACGCATGGGCTACAAGGGTGATGTAACGGGGATTGATGATGAAGAGGTCCTGAAAGCGATTCAAGGTCAACTGTGGGAAACCGCCATTCACCGAGTTCGCCGTACCTTTGAGCAAACCCATGGAGCGAATACCTTCACCTTTGGCGAGACCGATGGGTCCGGTGCGGTGGAAATTATTATGGGCGGTAAAGCAACGGGCGATCGCTACAAAGTTCGCAATAACGAAGTCGTACTTGTCCATCGTCATATCCACGGCAATGTTGTGACGATTAATACCTTCAGCACCTACGATACCGGTGCAGGTTACCTGTCCCACACCTATGATGCTGTTTATCACGATCCCAAAACGGGTGTACAAACCAGCCCGAAACAACTGTTTGAAGATAGCTACGAAGAAGTGAATGGGTACACAGTCCTTAACAAGCGAGTGATCACTACGGAAGATAACTCTCAACCCGTTGAATTTGTATTCACCAACATTCAATTACTGGCCTAGGTTTCAGAGAAGAGGTTGGAGAAAGTTGGTTCTAGAAGATGAGTTCTAGAGATTTTTCCCATAGTTACCCCTCAAAAAATCAATGCAGGATGGCTGGGTGTGTGGCTAGGGGGGAGGCGTGATCCGCTAGGATTGGCATAGGCAAACCTTCATCAAATTGCGACAAGGAATACCCTGATATGGCACTGGCATTAACAAACGACAATGTGGAAACGGTATTGGATGAAATGCGTCCTTACCTGATTTCCGATGGCGGCAATGTGGAATTGGTTGAAATTGATGGCCCGATCGTCAAGCTGCGGCTTCAGGGCGCTTGTGGATCTTGCCCCAGTTCCACCATGACCCTGCGCATGGGGATTGAGCGCCGTCTACGGGAGCAAATTCCCGAAATTACGGAAGTTGAACAAGTTTTCTAGGATTGCGAGATCCCAAACTTCGCTCAACGACTGGGCGATCGTGGAAAATGGAATTCAAGGGAGAAGGGCAGGCGATCGTTAGATTAGGCGATCGCCTGCCTTTTTTAAGTTCTGCTCTATGAGATCGTTCCGCTCAATTTATACAGTCTCATTGGGCGGCACAATGGGGGGTAGCAAGTTATGAATGGGAATTTCCAAATCTGGAAATGCGATCGGACTGACGGTTAACGTTTCCGCTAAAATCAACTCCTGCTGATAGCCAGAGGTCGCAGGTTGACGAAAGACATGGAGCCGCCGATCGATCAAATCTAAAACCCAATAATCTTCAATGCCTGCTTGGGCATAGGCTAAGGCTTTGACACCCCGATCGTATTTCAAACTGGTATCGGCAATTTCAAGAATGAGCCAAATCTCGTGGGGCTGGGGATGGTGGGTGACATAGTCCAGGGGATCGGGCTGCACGATCGCGATATCAGGTTCGGGTTCGGAATCGTCATTAAGCGTGACGGGATCTTGGGTTCGGACAGTGGCCCGATCGCCACACGACTGGAGCAGACACCGCATCGATCGTTGGGTCGCAGATGCATGGGCCTGCCCTTTCGCCACCATAGTCAAAATCACACCATTCAACAGTTCTGTTCGTTCAGCCAGCGGCAAAATTTCTGCATGGGTTAAGCGGTGATACTCACCCACCGTAAATCGATGGAGTTGGGCAGGAAAATTCATGGGGTGGTAGCCCTCGCATTCCGGTTCCTACCTACTAGTCTATCGCCCATAGGATGCGAGCCAAAAATTTACATCCCTTTACTATCGTGATTTGCACTGCAATCATTCAATTCTCAACACGTTAAAACAACCCATAGGAAACAGGGCCAATCGTAAATGAACTGCTACGATCGAGGCAACCGTTCCACAATAGAACACAGCACCGTTCATTAGAATCCTCCTATAAAGTTGTCCCTTAGAGTTTCGTTTCTTCCACTGTCATGCCACATCCTCTTTACGTTGCCTTCATTTGGCACCAACACCAACCGCTCTACAAAAGCCGTGCCGCTGAAGGTGAATACCGTTTGCCTTGGGTGCGCTTGCATGGCACCAAGGATTACCTAGATTTGATCTTATTGTTGGAGAAATATCCTAAGTTGCATCAGACGGTCAATCTGGTTCCCTCATTGATGATGCAGATTGAGGATTATGTTAAGGGCACAGCGCTCGATCCCTACCTTAAATTGACGCTGACCCCCACTGATCAGCTGCTGGAAACCCAAAAGGAATTTATCATCGAGCATTTCTTTGATGCGCACCACCGCACGATGATTGATCCCCACCCGCGTTACTCCCAACTCTACGCCCAGCGGCAGGAAAAGGGGCGGGGCTGGTGTTTAGAAAATTGGCAAGAGGGGGATTTCAGCGACCTCTTGGCTTGGCATAACCTGTGCTGGATTGATCCCCTGTTCTGGGGCGATCGCGACATTGCCGCATGGTTGGAACAGGGCAAGGACTTTACCCTGGCCGATCGGCAGCGCATCATCAGCAAGCATCGGGAAATCATGGCCAACATCATCCCGCAGCACAAGAAAATGCAGGATGCGGGGCAGTTGGAAGTGACCACCACGCCCTACACCCATCCCATCATGCCGCTGCTGGCGGATACGGATGCGGGCCGCGTAGCTGTACCCGAAATGAGGTTGCCTAATGCCCAGTTCCAGTACGCTGACGATATTCCCCGCCACCTGCGCAAGGCTCGGGAAATGTACGAAGAACGCTTCGATCGGCCCTTGCGGGGGCTATGGCCCTCGGAACAGTCGGTGAGTCCGGCGATTTTGCCCTATGTGGCCAAGGAAAATATCCGTTGGATTTGTTCCGATGAAGCAGTTTTGGGCTGGAGCATTAAGCACTTCTTCCACCGCGATGAAACGGGAACGGTGCAGGATCCCGAACTGATTTATCGGCCCTACAAACTGGAAACGCCCGCTGGGGATATTTCGATCGTCTTCCGGGATCACCGGCTCTCTGACCTGATCGGCTTTACCTACAGTGGTATGGAACCCAAGAAAGCGGCTGCGGATTTAATCGGGCATTTGGAAGCCATCTCCCGTGCACTGAAAGAAAAGCAGGACACGACTTCCAGCACCTTGGATGAACCCTGGCTCGTGACGATCGCCCTAGATGGCGAAAACTGCTGGGAGTTTTACCCCGAGGATGGCAAGCCGTTCCTGGAAGCGCTGTATTCTACCCTGAGTGCGACCTCGGAGATTGAGCTCGTCACCGTCTCGGAATTCCTTGAAAAATTCCCGACCACGGCCACCATCCCTGCCGCAGAACTGCACAGCGGCTCCTGGGTGGATGGTAGCTTTACCACCTGGATTGGCGATCCCGCGAAGAATAAGGCGTGGGATCTGTTGACGGCGGCACGGGATACCCTTGCGAGACATCCCGAAGCCACTGAGGAATCCAACCCGGCAGCTTGGGAAGCGCTCTATGCGGCGGAAGGATCGGACTGGTTCTGGTGGTTTGGGGAAGGCCACTCGTCTAACCACGATGCCATCTTCGATCAACTGTTCCGGGAGCACTTGGTGGCGCTGTATCAAGCCTTAAATGAACCGGTGCCGGAAGAGGTACTGCGTCCCGTGGAAATTCATGCCGCTGCGGGCGATCGGGCACCCCAAGGTTTCATCCATCCGATCATTGACGGGCGTGGAGATGAGCAGGATTGGGATAAGGCAGGGCGCTTTGAGGTGGGAGGCGCACGGGGGACGATGCACCAAAGCAGTGCTATCCAACGCCTGTGGTATGGGTTTGATCACCTCAACTTCTATCTCCGCCTCGATTTCCGGAGTGGCATTAAACCCGGCATTGACTGCCCACCCGAGTTTAATCTGTTCTGGTTCTATGCGGATAAACCCATGTTTAACAGTCCGCTGCCGTTGGTGGAACTGCCAAACGAAGCGCCGTTAACCTATTTCTACCACCACCATTTAGGGGTGAATCTATTGACGCGAACCCTGTGGTTCCAGGAGGCCCAGGAGCATTTGCGCTGGCAGAATCGTGCAAGTCGTGCCCAGGTTGAAGTTGAGCAATGCCTGGAAATTTCCATGCCCTGGGTGGATTTGCAGATGGAGCCGGATTCTAAATTGCGAATTTTGGCGGTGATGTCCGATGGGGGGCGCTATCGCCAATACCTACCGGACAATGCCTTGATTCCGGTGACGATTCCGTAGTCCGATCCCCCTAAATCCCCCTTAAAAAGGGGGACTTTGATTGTGTATTTTCTGATTCCCCTCTGATAAATGGATAATGGAACGTTTTCCGGTTCCCTCCTTATGACGGGGGGCTAGGGGGGATCGAATCTTGGGCACGATCTCGTAAATTTCGACTCTCCGCAAATTTTCTGTGTCACAGGTATTTGAACAACGTCCGATTGAGAATCCCGATCGCAGTGCTTGGTTGGCATTAGCGATCGGGAATTCTCGCCTGCATTGGGCTTGGTTCCAAGCGGGGGAATTGCAACAGGTTTGGGATACACCGCACTTGAATCTGCAAGGGATTCAGCATTTGGTAAATCATCGGTTTAATTTCCATCAATTGGCTGACTGGACTGATTTAGACGTATCACCTTCGATTCAATCTAGCATTTCCGATCGTGCTGATTCTAATACCCTCGAACTCTGTGTAATTTCTGTTGTTCCACAGCAAGTAGACTATTGGCAGCACTGCTATCCAATCTGCTTAATCGAGCGTTCCCAAGTTCCCATTCCTGACATGTACTCCACGTTAGGGATCGATCGAACTGTGGCATTGTGGGGAGCGATGGAACTGTATGGGTCGCCAGTGTTGGTGATTGATGGGGGGACGGCGTTAACTTTTACGGGGGCGACGGGAGATCGTAGCTTTGCCGGAGGAGCTATTCTGCCCGGACTGCAATTACAATTTCGATCGCTCGGCCAGTCCACCGCTGCATTACCCAACCTAGACGTTGTACAAACTGCATTGCCGCCTCGGTGGGCTCACAATACGCCTGAGGCCATCCAGAGTGGCATTCTTTACACCGTGCTGGTGGGGCTAGAAGCGGCCATTCAGGACTGGGACAGCCGCTATTCGCCGAATGGTAACAGCGCCATTTGCCTAACTGGAGGCGATGGAGCCCTTCTCGCTAACCTGTTGCAGCAACGCAATCCCCACTGGCACGATCGCCTACATTACGATCGTGCGTTAATCTTTCGGGGGATGCAACTTCTGCGCGATCGGCAGCATGATATTGAGTAGGTACGATTGGCTAGAATTGCGCGATCGGTAGAGTCGGAATCCCGATCTGTCCCAAAGGATCCTAAAGTCTCTACAATGAATGCAGTCTCTTCGGCCTACAGAGAGACTAGCTTTGTTCCGATTAGCCCATTCTGATTGGCATACCCTCCGATCGTCCTATGACTGCACAGCCCGATTACATTAAGCAGAGCGAATTGTTGGATCAGTTAGTCCTCGATCGTACCAGCATGGAAGAACTGGGGCGGGTGGAGGTGCTGTGGAGTTACCCGAAACTCCATCGGGTGCTGGGATTTATCTGCAAATCAGGGTTTATGGATCGCCGCAAAACGGCCTTCAATCTGGATCAACTGGATCGGATTGGTACCAACGGGGTGTTGATCAATTCTGCGCCTGTGGAAACCGATCGCGATCGCGTCCGCCAACTGGAATCGCTGATTAATTGTGAAGTTTGGACCGATGAAGGCAACAAAATCGGCAAGATTGTAGATTACGTCTTTGATCTGAAAACGGGGAATATTCGCCAATACCTCATGGCCGGAAGCGGGCTTCAAGGACTGACGGGTAAAATGTATGCCCTGTACCCCAGCCAAATTCTCAGCCTCGGCAGTACCCGCGTCCTAGTATCCGAAGCGATCGCCGATGGCTTGGATCTGTACCAGGCAGGCATTGAGCAGAAGTTAGAGGAAAAGCTGAAGCGAGCCAATGAGCGGTTAACCGAGGAAAAATCCCAAGCGAAGGAAGGCTTGCAATCCCTCTTCCAAAAGGCGAAAACCGTGACATCCCAGGTCAAAGATGTGACTTTTCAGGTCAAAGATCAGGTGACGGAGCAGGTTAAGGAACGAGCAAAAGATTTGCGGGAAGTGACGGAGCAAGTGCGGGAACGGGCGCAAGACTTGCTGGAGGAAGTGCCGCCGTTGCTAGATGAGTTGGATTTGGAAGCCCCGATCGAACGCTGGCGATCGGGGGGACGGGAGTCTCGCTATGAGGGTGATATACGCTACGACGAGTCCTATGATGAACGGTATTACAAACAAGATAACAGTCGTTACGGTGAACGCTCTCGGTATTACGAACGACACAATGATTACTCTGACGATCGTGCAAACGATTTTATAGATGACGCTGAGGATGATTTTGATTTTGATGCCTGGGTAGAGGAAGAACAACAGCAACGGCAACCCACTGTACGGCAAGTTAGATCACCGCAACAGGAATCACTGCGCCAAAAAACACCGCAACAGGATTCACAAAACCCCGTTCAGCAATCTCCGCAACCGTTTCAGCAACGAGACTCTCAGTCCGATCGGCAACGTCAGCAATTTACGGCTCGACCGCGATCTGAATCCAATGCACCAGAGGTTAAGGTGCCCAACACCAACACACCAGAAGCTAATCCAGAGACAACATTTACAGCCCGTCCACGGCCTGAGGCCCAAGCCTTTACTGCCAAGCCCCAGCAGAAACTCGATCGTAAACCGGATGCTTGGGATGATGATGATTCTTGGTTAGATGATTAGGCATTATCTTCAGACTAGGCATTATCTTCAGACTAGGTATTGTCTTCAGACATAGTCATGCACGGTCTTAACAAGGTTGTCAGGACAAGGTTGTCAAGACCAGCAAAAAGCCCCTAATCCTGCCTTTGTTATGAAATGCCACGGTCTTCTAACTGTTTCACGAAAAATTCTTCTAAACTAGGACGTGCTAGGGAGATCGACACCAATTGGGCTTGAATCAACCGCAGGCTGGCAATAAAGTCCTGGGGATCTCCTTTCAGATACCCCATCCACAAACCATCCTGAAAATGCAAACCTGCCAACCGTTGCTGCAAAATTTCTGGGTTGCCTCCTTTTACCTTTACTAAGTACCGTTTTGCTTCACCCAATAAATCCTGCATTGAGCCTTCACAAATCAATTCGCCCTTGTCGAGGATTCCTACCCGATCGCAGATTTTCTCCACATCCGACAACACATGGCTATTAAAGAAAATTGTTTTGCCCTCACGCTTCAGAGACACAATAATTTCACGGATTTGATAACGCCCCAGTGGATCCAGTCCAGACATCGGCTCATCTAGAAACACTAAATCAGGATTATTGATTAGGGCTTGCGCCATCCCAATCCGCTGCAACATTCCTTTGGAATAGCGCCGCAATTGCTTCTTCTTCGCATCTTTATGGGATAGACCCACCAAATCTAACAGTTCCGGAATTCGTTTCCGCTGTACAGACCCCGGAATTTGAAACAGGCCAGCCGTGAATTGCAGAATTTCCCAACCCGTTAGGTAATCGTAGAAGTAAGGATTTTCCGGAAGATAGCCCACTTTTTGCTTAATTCGCCGATCGCCGATCGGTTTACCCAGAAGGGTTGCACTTCCTTTGCTTGGACGGACAATCCCCAACAGCGTCTTCAGCAATGTCGTTTTCCCTGCACCGTTTTGGCCGAGTAACCCAAACGTTTCCCCTTGGTACACGGTTAAATTAAGGTGCTGGAGCGATCGCACCCGTTGCACTAACCAAAATCCTGCGCGATAGGTTTTGCAGAGATTTTGGGTTTGGATGACGATAGAAGGTTCCTCAACGGCTCTTACAGCGGAATCAGTCATAGCTTTCTAGGCAATCAATGCACTTATGGAATGCTACTCGAAGATAGACCTCCGCGCTACACTAAGCCATGTAGACCTTTTTGCATATTTGGCCACGATCGCTATGGAACGCCCTAAACTGACGGCTATTGTAACGGGAATTATTTCCTTAATCCTTGGCTTTATCTATCTCGTCGTGGTGCAATTTCTGGATTCTCGTGAAATGATACCCGCCCCGATCGGATTTCTGCTTGGCCAGTAGAGTCTATCCCCGCGATCGGTCATCCAACTTTCTTCAGGTTAACAGTCCCCCACAAGGTCTTATTTGGGAGTCATTCTCATGGTGACGGTCTCTCAGCCATTCATTACTGTCCCTCCCCTGGAGAATGGTGATCACCTGTCCCGCAGTGAGTTTGAGCAGCGCTATCAGGCAATGGCACAACACTGCAAAGCAGAGTTAATTGAAGGCATTGTCTTTATGGCTTCTCCAGTGCGTGCAAGAAATCATGGCAAGCCCCATGCTGCGATCATGGGCTGGCTGTTTTCCTACTGGCAAGCCACGCCCGGTATTGAACTTTTGGATAATCCTACCGTTCGCTTAGATGCAGTCAATGAACCTCAGCCCGACGCCTGTTTGCGGATTGAAACCAGTGTAGGAGGACGATCTCGGATTACGGAGGATGATTATGTGGAAGGTGCGCCAGAACTGGTTGTAGAAATCGCAGCGAGTAGTGCCTCCTATGATCTCCACAGCAAAAAACAAGTGTATTGCCGCAATGGAGTGCAGGAATATCTCGTTTGGCGGGTCTTGGATCATGCCTTAGACTGGTTTGTCTTAGACGATGGCCAGTATGTCCCACTCCTGGCTCACTCAGACGGCTTTCTAAAAAGTCAAATTTTCCCAGGATTGTGGTTAGCCGACACTGATTTGTTATCAGGAAACCTAGCGAGAGTCGTTTCAGTGTTGCAGCTTGGTTTAGAATCGGCAGAATACCAAGCTTTTCTGCGGTCTCTGGTTGTAGATTGAGCACGATCGTCCTTCCTCGACAGCCGCTACTGAATCACTCAACCAGTTAACTACACTCAACGCTGCCATTCATCCCTTTCATTGGTCTCAATCCTATCGTCAGGCTCAGTCGTCATCTCCTGGCGAAGGATTGGCGAATCCTCCAACTCGGCTTCCAGCTTCAACGGGCGCACGACCCGATCGATCGCATCTTTGACAAACTCCCGAACAAACTCATCCCGGCGATTTAGTTCAAACTGCCGCTGCACCACCTCCGCAATGCCGCCATCGCCCCAGTCTTGATCTTGCCGGAAATATTCAATAAAACTACGACCCGCAATGCGCGTGAGATAGGCGGCACTAATCCCCTGCACCGCCCGCCCAATGATTAGCCCCGCCACACTCACCTGCAACACCGTCGCGACTAATGTAATCGCCCCTTTAACAATGCCCAAGCTGACCAGCGTTTTGCCCAGGGATAGCGCCAACTCCCGACCGCGCTCGCGGTTGATTTCACAGCCGTACACCTTGCCAATTTCTACAACCATTTGGGCATTCACTGCCGCCGTGGCCAGCAAATCCACCACCGGAACGGGCGTCACCGCAACCACCCCCGCCCCAATCCACTGGAAGCGATCGACAATTTTTTCCGCCTGACTGCGCCGCTGGGCCTCCAGTAACCGCCGAGCATCCGCTCCCAACCGTTGCGACTGAAGCAAAATATTATCCGCCAGCAAGTCGTCCCCCTCTGCCCGCAGCACCGCTGCCATATGACGAATTAATGGCATCACATCGGGATCGGGCTGTATTCGCTCCCCCGTATCCATGAGGACCTCCGGCGGATTGGCTGACACCGCAATCACATCCGTCCCCGCGATCGTCCCCCGTACGCGCTCCTTTAATTGATTCAGAATCAGTAGCTGATCTTCGGACATATAGAGATCGGATTTGTTGAAAATCAGAATCGATCGCTTACCTATGGCCGCCAACATTTGCAATGGTTCATATTCCGACTGACGCAGATCGTTATCCACCACAAACAGTAATAAGTCGGCCTCCGTTGCCAGTTTTTTAGCCAGCGCTTCCCGTTCCGTTCCGGCAATCCCTGCCTCCAAAATGCCCGGCGTATCCATGATGAGGATTTCCCGTTCTACTCCCTTCAGCGCGAGTCGGTAAGTTTCTCCCACTTCGGTGGTACCCATCGTCGCACCCACCTGCCCCACCATGCGGCCAATCAACGCATTAATTAAGGATGTTTTTCCCGCTGATCCTGTGCCAAACACCACTACCATCAGCGCACCCCGTTCCAAGTTGCGTGCAATTTCCCGCGATCGTTCCAGCAGTTCCCGTTTGGTAATTTCGTCTTGGATTTGATCCAGTTGTTGTTGGATGGCTTTGATATTTTCCAAGGCAGCTTCCGCTTTATCCGTCGGTACCTTGGGCGCAATCCGTTTAGCCACCCGACGGGGCGATTTCCGCTGCGGCAAAATTAGTAAGTAATAAACAAAGGTGCCAATTAAAACCGCCAGCAACAGAACCAGTACGCCCAATAGCAGGGTCGCCAAAATAGGGGAAAAGGCCAGTTGAGTGGCTAATTGGTTCAGCGAAGTTACTAGCCAGATCATCATGCTTAGAATGACGATCGTCCCAACAGCGAGGGCAAGTAAGCGGGGCAGAGGCATGGGTGAAAATTACAAAACCAATCCTTAAATGTTAACGATCAAACGTCTGCTCCTCCTAACAAGACTCGATACAATCCAGGGAGAAATTCCCTCTAGCAATTCATTTGAGCGTTATATGAGTTTATTTGACCAAATTCTTGGAGCGATCGAGAATCCCACCCAACAGGCTTCTCCTGATCAATTAGGATCCATTCTGGGCACAGTACAGCAGTTGGCAGGACAGTCAGGGATGGATCAAAATACGACCCAAGCGGTCATGTCGATGTTAGGCGGCTATGTGCGATCGGCCCTTCAGGAGCAGCAGGCCAATCAAGGTACCGCCGCCGTGCAGCAAACGGTGAACCAGTTGAGTGGCACGACTGCCAATCCCCAAGCGCTATCTGCTCTGTTTCCTCCTGCCATGCAGCAGCAAATTGCGACCACGATCTCCGATCGAACAGGCATGGATCCTAATCTAATTCAGGGAATTCTTCCTACCCTTGTTCCCGTAATCCTCAATGTCTTACAATCCGGCGCTAGTTCCCAAGGTGGATCGGGTGCCAACAACCCCGTTCTCAACCTGTTTTTGGATGCGAATCAAGATGGCAACGTGGATCTCGGGGATGCAATGAACCTAGCGGCCAAATTCTTCAATTAATGACCTTGTGGGGGTAAATCTTGAACGGTTCCGTCGGCAGAGCAGCACAGAATGGTTCTCTGCCGACGTGAAGCAACGATCCCCTAGGACTCTCAACCATTCGAAGCTGCGCTGAGGTCAGGGCAGCAGGTTGCGTCAGGTTTAAAGGCAAAGATTGCAAGTCTGCAAGCTCGTAGAGTCTTCTGGAAGTGCAAAAAACTGCTGGAGCGATTGGATGGTTTCCAACAACTTGCGCTCCAACAGATTTTCCTTCACTGAGCTTTAAGGAACAGGTAGGAAGATCGCCAAAACATAGAACCCATTTCTCTACCTAGGTAATGCGCGAAATGGGTTATCTCTTCTGGTATCCTAAATTTCAATAATTGAATTATCGTCTAGGTTCTTTCGGTTTAGCTTTGTTGACCTTAAGTTCTCGACCTAGCCACTCAGCCCCGTCTAGGGCATCGATCGCTGAGTCTTCTTCCGCATCGCTGCTCAGGTCTACAAAGGCAAAGCCCCGTTTGCGACCTGTTTCTCGATCCATCGGCAAACTGATTCGTGATACAGTGCCGTACTCTGCAAAAACTTCTTTAATATCTTCTTCAGTTGCCTGAAAAGATAAGTTGCCAACGTAGATAGTCACGATACTCTCCGTATCCGTCTTGAGGTTTCAAGGTCGGTATTCTGCTAACGGAGCCCGTAGGAAAGACATAAGCTTTACATTAGGCAATCCCTAAGCGCAATTACAGACCCTATATCTCTATAGTTGTAAAACATTATAACTGACCTGCTTAGGTGGGCGTATTACACTTTTCAGGGGCTCATATCTCAAAATCTTTAACTTTCTAGAAATAAATTCTTATCTATGTGCCATTAGATACCGGTTGGGAAATTGACTGCAAAGGGATGGTTCGTTGTACTTCTGATAGATGATGTCGATCGACCGATTATCAACATTGCTAGAAAATCAGCTCAGGCATAGGCTTTCAGACATCGGTTTACATCAGGTATTAAGGTCAATAGAGGCTCCCAAGCTGCCTTAGCCGAAGTATTTAATTGAAGGATTCGACCCAGTATCCCGAGTTTTGATGACTTAACATTTGCTTAACCTATCTCCGCTCTCCTGTCAGGGTTTCCGATGACTGATAACAGAGCATCTTAAGTTTTAGCAATATTGCTGCTACATTGAGTGAGAAGTCATATTGTTCTTTAGGTTACAAGAAGTTTAAGAAATGGTTGGGGAACCCCTAGATTGTGTTCCTGGATTAACTCTAATCAGTCATGAATCAATCCTGTTTTGAGCTTAAATCCCTAGAAAAATTCTTAAAAATTTAAAACTTATATCTTGTCAGGATTCGTCTATCAGGATCCGGGGTAAATCGGATACGCAGTTCCTGCTAATCTAGAGCAGTGTTTTTTCGGTATCTTCACGGGACGAAGGTGGCTAAAAAATCTGCGGAATCCAACGTTGTCAGGGTTTGCCAACAGTTCACTTACGCATTCTCTAGATATTACTTTGGTCTTAACCTGACCTTTAAGGTTGACCTGTAGTGTAAGTAAGTAATTTGCGATACCAATCATTTTCCTGAGTTATGTCTTTGTTCCGTTCGATGGTTCGTTGGGTAGCCCCCGCTTCCCTATCCGTATTAGCCCTTAGTCTGACTGCCTGTGGGGGAGGTCAAGCCCCTTCTTCGGATCCATCTGCTGCCAATAGTCCAGCCTCCGCAACTGGTGGCTCTGGATTGGCCATTAAAGGTGCAGGTGCAACAGCTCCCTATCCCCTGTATCAAAAGTGGTTTGATGAGTTCTCCAAAGCCAACGGGGTTCAAATTGGCTACGAGTCCGTAGGTAGCGGCGCTGGCGTCAAGCAGTTCTTAGCGGAAACTGTAGACTTTGGTGCAACGGACTCTGCTCTGAAGGATGACGAGCGAGCAAAGTTTCCTGCTAAGCGTGGGAAAGCCATTCAAGTGCCGACCACGGGTTTGTTTGTGGTGTTTGCCTACAACCTGGATGGGGTAGACAATCTCAAACTGTCTCGGGACTCTTTTTGCGGCATTGTGGATGGTTCCATCAAGACTTGGAACGATGCCAAAATTGCTAAGGATAATGCGGGTGTGAATCTGCCTGCGGATCCCATCACCTGGGTGCACCGTTCCGATGGCAGTGGTACGACTTCCGTCTTCACGAAGCACATTGAAAAAGCTTGCCCCAACTGGAAAGCTGGATCTGGTAAATCAGTTGAATGGCCTACGGGTACCGGAGCTAAAGGGAACGAAGGGGTCACCGCCCAGATTCAGCAGACCAAAGGTGCGATCGGCTACACCGAGTTTTCCTACGCCAAGGAAAATAATCTGAAGATGGCGGCCCTGCAAAACAAAGCGGGTGAATTCATTCTCCCCACCCCCGATGCGGCATCTAAAGCGCTCACGGGTGTTAAAATCCCAGAGGATTTTGCAGTGTCTGTACCCGATCCGGAAGCGAAAGAAGCTTATCCGATCGTGAGCCTGACTTGGTTGCTCTTGTACGAAAACTATCCCGATGCAGCCAAAGTGGATGCCCTCAAGAACTTTATGAAGTGGGCCATGAAAGATGGCAAAGCTGCAGCAACTGACCTGGGCTACATTCCCCTGCCCGATGAAGTGGCTACCAAGGTTTTAGCGACTGTTGATGGCATCAAAGCTGGTCAGTAGACTTTTTCAATAGCCTCTTCCTAAGGCTGTAACTGTTCGCTATCCGTTCGTCTCCTCACACACCTTGCTTAATTATTTCTCCTGATTAGATATGGCACTGTCCAATCAACAAGTGACCGAAATCAAACGCGCGCGATCGCCATTGGCTCGACAGCTCGATACAGGATTTGTCTGGCTGACCGGGCTATTTGCGGTGGGGGTCGCCCTCGTGCTAGTTGCGATCGCCGTCAGAGTTGGCTGGGACGCTCTACCTGCCATTCGGCAATTTGGGCTGGGCTTTTTAACCTCTTCCCGCTGGGATCCCGTTGAAGATATCTATGGTGCTCTGCCTCAAATCTACGGAACGTTAGTCAGTTCCCTGATTGCCTTGTTGATTGCAATGCCGATCGGCATTGGGGTGGCCATTTTTCTCAGTGAAGATTTTCTGCCGAATAAAATTCAACGTCCGATCGTCTTCATGGTGGAGTTGCTAGCAGCAATTCCCAGTGTGGTCTATGGACTGTGGGGCATTTTTGTCCTGATTCCCATCCTGCGAAATATGGGTGTGGCACTCAATGCAGGACTAGGCTGGATTCCTTTGTTTAGCACCAGACCGACTGGGCCGGGAATGTATGTCGCGGGTGTGATTCTGGCCATCATGATTTTGCCCATTATTGCAGCCATTTCCCGAGATGCCCTCGTTGCGGTTCCCCCTGAACTGCGGCAAGCCTCCTATGGCTTGGGCGCAACCCGTTGGGAAACCTTGTTCAAAGTGATTTTGCCTGCCGCATTTTCTGGCATCGTTGGCGGCATCATGCTGGCGATGGGGCGGGCCATGGGGGAAACAATGGCAACCACCATGGTGATTGGCAACGCAAATAAGATTAATCCGTCCCTGTTTGATCAAGGTTCTACGATCGCCTCCTTACTCGCGAATCAATTTGCGGAGGCCAGTGGACTGCAAATCTCCTCATTAATGTATGCAGCCTTTGTGCTCTTTTTGATTACGCTGATCGTCAATGTCCTCGCAGAACTCGTCGTTCGTCGGGTTCGGATGAAGGTTTAGTAGTGCCAGTCCTATCCTGATGCGTAAAGTTTTTCTATGAGTGACAGTCAAGCATTAATTTCCCGTAGCCTACGCCGTAATCCTTGGGCTCCTCGCACGCTGTTTTCCAATATCATGACCGGGTTAGCGATCGCCTGTGCGGTAATCGCGATTATTCCGCTGGTCGCTGTGTTGGTATATGTCTTAATCAATGGTGTATCCCGACTGGATCTGAATTTATTTACCCAAGTGCAGCCGCCCCCCCGAGTTGAGAATGGAGGGTTAGGAAATGCGCTACAGGGCACGTGTTACACCGTCGGGATTGCCACCCTGTTGGCTGTGCCCTTTGGTGTGATGGCGGCGGTATTCCTCTCAGAGTTTGTTCGGGATACTCGGTTGGCGCGATGGATTGGATTTGCTACCAATGTCTTAAGTGGTGTGCCGTCCATTGTTGCAGGAACGTTTATCTATAGTGCGATCGTACTGGCCACGAAAACGTTCTCGGCGTTCTCAGGAGGTGTTGCTCTGGCCATTTTGATGCTTCCGGTCATTGTACGGACGGCCACAGAAGCCTTGGAATTGGTGCCCAGTGAACTGCGTCAAGCCTCAGTGGGCTTGGGAGCCACCCGCTTTCAAACGGTTGCAGGTGTGGTTTTACCTGCTGCCCTGCCGGGTATTGTGACGGGAGTGATGCTCTCGGTAGCCCGGGCAGCGGGAGAAACGGCTCCTGTTCTCTTCACTGCTTTGGGTTGGCCTACTTGGATCCAAAGTATTTGGCAACAGACCAATACCCTATCCTTGCTAGTTTATAAGTTTGCGACTGCACCCTATCCAAACCAGCAGCAACTCGCTTGGGCTGGTTCTCTCTTACTGGTGTTAATGGTTCTGGTGACCAATATCCTGGCAAGGTTTGTCATTCGTCGAAAGCATTGATGTTTTTGGTCGGTTTACAAGACGACTCATAGTGACGATTCATAGTTTTGACTAAGGGATGAAATTTCAGTTATGACTGCTTCACCAAATATGATTGCCAAAACCGATACAGTCATTCATACCAATGACCTGAACATTTACTACGGTGACTTCTTGGCGGTTCGTGACGTTTCGATCGCCATTCCCAACAATGCTATTACAGCCTTCATTGGCCCCTCTGGCTGCGGGAAGAGTACCGTTTTGCGCTGCTTTAATCGCCTTAATGACTTGATCAAAAGCTTCCGGTTACGGGGAAATGTGCAGTACCACGGCCAAAATCTCTACGCGCCCGAGGTCGATCCGGTGGAAGTGCGTCGTCGGATTGGCATGGTGTTCCAAAAGCCCAATCCCTTCCCCAAGTCCATCTACGACAATATTGCCTTTGGGCCACGTCTAGTGGGCTACAAGGGAAACATGGATGAACTGGTGGAACGATCTTTACGCGGTGCAGCCCTGTGGGATGAGGTCAAAGATAAGCTCAAGGAAAGCGGAACAGCACTTTCTGGGGGGCAGCAACAGCGGCTTTGCATTGCTCGAACTATTGCCATGCAGCCCGACGTCATTCTGATGGATGAGCCTTGCTCTGCCCTCGACCCCATTTCTACACTGAAGGTAGAAGACCTGCTGCAAGAACTGAAGGAAAAATACACAATCATCATCGTCACCCACAACATGCAGCAGGCGTCGCGGTCGTCGGACTACACGGCCTTCTTTAATGTGGAACAAACTCCCAAAGGGCGGACAGGGTACATCGTGGAATACGATCGCACAGAGGTTATCTTCCAAAGTCCCCAGGAGCAAGCTACCCAAGCCTACGTCAGTGGCCGATTTGGTTAAGTAGAAGAATTTTGGGAGGGTGGAAACTTAGCAACTTTTCCCACGGGGGTATCCAATCCACGGTAGGATTGATAGGCTGATTTGTTATAAGGTTTGCTAAACGGCTTATGAAGCGCTATCTGTCTCGCCTACTGGCGCTCGTGTTAGTAGTTGTTATGGGGCTAATGGGTCTGCCGGGGGTAGCCGTAGCAGATACTCTCACGGGTAACTACAAAGAAGACACCCTGGGTGTTATTGAAGTTTTGGTGGAAGCTATTGATGTGACGGCGGATAATCCCGATCGCAAGCAATTAGTTGAGGATGCCAAGCAAAAAATCAATGACTTTGCAGCACGCTATCGTCGGAATGGTTCAGTTGTCAAGCTGAGTTCATTCACCACAATGCGCACCGCTTTAAACTCCCTAGCGGGTCACTATACCTCCTATCCCAATCGGCCTATTCCTGAGAAAATGAAGAACCGCCTCAAGGATGAGTTCCGTCAGGTTAAAATTGCGCTGAACCGAGATGCTTAAGCGCTTAGTCTGGATTGGCTAAGCCTCAATCTGCTAAGCCTGAAGCTACTAAGTTTCAATTGGCTAAGCTTAAATCTGTCAGGATATCGAGGCCGAAATGGTTGCAATCTTAAATTTCCAGCGGATTGCTTAACGACAAGGAACAGACACAATGCCTGAAGAATATTCTGTTCTGGGCTACTGTATCCATCGATCGAGCAAAGGGCTGCATGTGGGTTG
Organism: Alkalinema pantanalense CENA528; assembly: GCF_050753345.1. NCBI lineage: Bacteria > Bacillati > Cyanobacteriota > Cyanophyceae > Leptolyngbyales > Leptolyngbyaceae > Alkalinema > Alkalinema pantanalense. The sequence goes on from NZ_JBLZFX010000027.1 coordinate 43,740, forward strand.
TAGGCACTTTAATCCGCTTGAACGATGGCTGAGCAATTCGGACAAGGTAAATTAGGCAATATTAAAGTATTACCAAAATAAATGGGACACTGCGATCGCAATGTCCCATTTTTGCGTGTCCGAATTTTTATGGGTAGTTTTCTGGGTTGGAGTGCCCGGACCAGGTCGCAGAGGCATCAATCCTTGGTTTAGAAATCACAAGCGGTGTCCCGATGGTTCAGTCAACCTTCTAGAATGGATCAGAACGATTGTGACGATCGGTGAAATCAAGGCTGTTGGACTGTAACAAGAGAAGACCCTATGGATTTGGTTGCCCTTCAGGGACTCCTGGATAATGCTTCATTTGCTGTGTTGTTTGTGACGATGTTGGTTTATTGGGTCGGTGCAGCGTTTCCTAGTATTCCGCTGCTGTCCGTTGTGGGAACGACTGGAATGGCGATCGCCAACCTCACGATGGCAGCGCTTCTGGCCGCCCGATGGCTAGAAGCGGGTTACTTTCCCCTCAGTAACCTTTATGAATCCCTCTTTTTTCTTGCATGGGGCATTACGACCATGCACTTAATTGCCGAAAATATGAGCAAAAGTCGCCTGGTTGGAGTGGTGACTGCTCCTGTTGCTATGGCAATTACAGCCTTTGCAGCATTGTCTCTGTCAGATAATATGCAAGCTTCTGCTCCGTTGGTGCCAGCGCTCAAGTCTAACTGGTTAATGATGCACGTCAGCGTCATGATGTTTAGCTATGCCACTTTAATGGTGGGTTCAGTGCTTGCGATCGCATTTCTATTAGTGACGCGGGGCCAAAACATTGAATTACGAGGGAGTTCCGTTGGCACAGGAGCCTATCGCCTAACGAGACCGCAATCCCCTACGGAGCCATCCGTTACGGCAAGCCCACGGTCTACCATCTCAGACAGTGGCCAAGCAGGAACTATGGGAACTGCTGTTTTAGAGTCACCGATCGCTACGACAGTGACAACCCTCTCCCCCCAACGTTTGAGTCTGGCAGATACGCTGGATAACATTAGTTATCGCATTATTGGCTTAGGGTTTCCGCTGCTGACGATCGGGATTATTTCCGGTGCAGTCTGGGCGAATGAAGCTTGGGGTTCCTACTGGAGCTGGGATCCGAAAGAAACCTGGGCTTTGATTACCTGGCTCGTTTTTGCTGCCTATCTCCATTCCCGCATTACCAAGGGCTGGCAGGGCCGTCGCCCCGCTCTATTAGCGGCGATGGGATTTGTTGTGGTTTGGGTTTGCTACCTTGGTGTTAACTTGCTAGGCAAGGGTTTACATAGTTATGGCTGGTTCCTCTAGAAAGTCCTCTAGAAAGTTGTAGGCAAACGTCGCAGGTCATCGTAGGAGCGCCAGAAGATTCTGTGATCTGGCCTCCAGTAGGAATGACTTCTGCGCGCTGAAGCTTCCCCCCAGTTCCCAGTCAAGTCTGAGAAGAATGCAGTCAATCACCCGGTGGGCAAGGTTTAACGTCTAATTATGGATAATCGCTTTGTGCCCTTAGAGGAAGATGAGGTGTTGTTTGTCAAAGCAGGCCGCATCTTAATGGATAACCCAACATTTAAGGTCGGTGAGTTTTTAGATGCCTTGGCCCAGGCTATCAGCGATCGGGAACTGGACTGGTCCGAAGCCCATGAAAGTTGGTTTGCCGATGGTCTACCCTGTGATGCTATGCGATTGACAGGATCTGGCTGGCAACGGGGCCGAGTCAGGATTCGCCTAGAATTTGCACCTGCTAAGCCCCAGGAAAGTTTACCGGAGCATGTCAGTTCACGGGAACGAGTCCGGATGCAAGCTCGGACGATTGAAACCGATGATTTGGATGAGTTTGATCGATGATGAGTTTGATTGACCTGAACCCTGTGTAAATTCGTTTGTTGATTGGCCTATGGCTCGGCCCCACTGGACACCTCTGCATGGGCGGCTCCATCAAACCCTGCGCGATCGGGCTCTGTTACCCGCCCGATCGCGTATTCTCATTGCCGTTTCCGGAGGGCAAGATTCCTTAGGACTTTTACAACTTCTGACGGATCTAAAGGATTTATGGAACTGGAGCCTTGCGGTGGCCCATTGTGATCATCGCTGGCGTGAAGATTCTGCGGCCAATGCAGACCATGTGGAAAAGTTGGCGCAAACTCGAGGCTTACCCTTTTACCGATCGATCGCTGAAACACCACCCAACAGTGAATCCGCTGCGCGTCAATGGCGCTATGACTGTTTAACCAGCATTGCCCAAACCTATGATTTTACTGTGATTACCACGGGCCACACCGCCAGTGATCGAGCAGAAACGCTTCTCTATAACCTGCTGAGGGGCAGTGGTGCCGATGGGTTGCAGGCACTTGTCTGGAGCAGACCAATCTCAGACTCTGTACAGCTCGTGCGACCGCTGTTAAATTTTACTCGCCAAGAAACCGCAACCATTTGCACCGACTATCGTTTGCCTATCTGGGAAGATGTAACCAACCAGGATCTCACCTATCGCCGTAACCGCATTCGCCAAGAATTGTTGCCCTATCTACAGCAATATTTCAATCCTCGGACTGAGTGGCATCTCGCTCAAACCGCAGAGCTGTTAACTGCTGAAGTCGAGTACCTTGAAGCTGTTGCTGGCCAAATTCGCCAGCAGATTCAGGCAGAACAATCGGCCCCAGCAGCTCTGTTCAACCGTAAGCTTTTACAACCAGCCGCGATCGCATTACAGCGCAGGGTAATCCGCCAAATTCTACAGGAAAAGCTGAATTGTGCCCCCACGTTTGCCCATATCGAAAAAATCGTGGCCCTAGTACATGCACCCCAAAAATCAACCACTGATCCACTCCCTGGCGGTGCGATTGCCAGGGTTGAGGGAGACTGGATTTACCTAGATTGCCCCTCGTAAAATCCACAGTTCAAAGTCTTACAGATCGATAGAAATAACGCACGTTTTTAAGAAATCGCTTTAAGAAGCCGCCAATTGGGGCCGCTGGGTCAAATTAGATACGACTTCTTTGACCTGAGTTAAAGCTTGCTGTTGCGCCTGTTCCATTTGTTGAATTTGAGTTGTGACTTCGGACAACCCTCCCAAAGTCTGCTGGAATCCATTCACACTATCTTGCAAGGGTTGCAAAAAGTCTTCATAGAGCGCTATTTTGCCAGTCACTTCACCCAAACTCTGACGCTTATCAGCCAGAGAACGCTCCTGCTGCTCAAGATCTCGCCGGCGGTTATTCAGGTCATTTTCCTGAGTAGTGAGGATGCCTTGGGCTTGGTCGATCGCATGACGAATCTGTTCAATCTGTGCCTCCACCTTGTGCAATTCGTCAGCTTGCTGGTGGCGCACTCCCTCAATTTGGGCAAAGACAGGCCCGAGATTGAGCCCCCCTTCTTGGGCGAAGGGATCGGGTAATCCTTGCCGACGGGCGAGAATCGATTGGTGTTGACGGAGAACACCTTGCTTTTCCCGCAGATTGCGCCGCTGCCCCACGAGCGTTTCATTGAGAAATTGGTAGGCATCCCGTTCGTCAGCGAGTTCTGACTCCAGACTCAAACGATCGAATTCACTGACCTGATTAATTTTTGCCTGGAGCGCATCAATTTCCCGTTGCTTGAAGTCTAGTTCTTCTTCTTGACCTCGAACAAACTCAGAGGACTTATCAAAGTCAATCTGAAAATCATTCACAATAGTTTGCAGATTGTCCAAGGGCATTTTTTCAAGGGCATCAATGTCAACTTGGTCGCTGATATTGACGCCATCAATCCCTTCAGTCATACGGTAGAGCTGCTGGTGGATATCATCATGGTGCTGAATTTGCAGCCCCAACATCTGTGCATATTCCTGCTTAATCTGTAACGTGGCTTGCTGGAACTTCAGTTCAGACTTGGCTTGTTCTAAGGCGCACTCAGATTCTCGCCAATGACTCCACTTCTGGCTCAGTTCCTGCGTCTGCTGATCGAGTTCGTTGCGCAGATGGTTGATCGAAGCCCGAAGCTGCTCTAAGCTCTGCCAATGCTGGTTGAGCAGGCTTTGGTGATGATTAACTTGATCGGTGATTGGCTGGGATTTATCCTGCAGGGCCTGTGCAGAAGCTTGATTTCCCTCAATTTGCTGCAACAGTTGTTCAATCTGTTGGGCATTATTCTCGTCTAGAACAGAGGCTCCTTGGAGTTCCTGTTGCCGCTCCTCTAAACGACGCAATTCTCCTCTCAGGTGCTCCCAAGCCCCCTCTAGCTCCTGCTTCTGGCGTTCCACCTCCTGGTGGGTTTGCTCAAATTCAACTTTCGATTGCTCTAGCTGCTGACGCTGTTGTTCTAACTGTTCAAATTCTTCCTCAAGCTGCTCTAACTGCTCCCGACGGGCTTCCATTTCCATTTCCCGGCGGTTGAGTTCTTGACTTTGGTAAGTCAGAGACTGCTTCCACTGTTCAATCTCTTCTTCTTGGGTTTTAAATTTTTCTTGGAGTCGTGAAAAATTCTGTAGAATGCTGACGAGGGGTCGTCCAGCCTCCTGAATTCTTTGTACCTGTTTACTATTTGTCAAATCCACAAGAAGCAGCGTGCCAGAACTGTAACGACTCGCTTCATCGGCAGCGACGGTTTCCTCGCCGTTGACTGCACTCCAGTTTTGTTCTGCACGTTGACAAGCTAGCAAGCGCAATTCAGCCTTGCTGCCGCCCATGATCCCGCCCTTCTTCTGAATGACTTCTGCTAGATATAGCACGCTGATAGCCCTCTCCCGTGTCTATGCCCCAGTCCTACAGAATAACCTTAATCATGCAATCAATCAGGCTGCTTTCATGAGTTCCATGCTAGCAAGCCTGACTTTCTGCAATTACCTTCTGCAATTTATGTTCTATTCTCATTATGCCCAAGGTTTTGCTGTTTCATCAGTCTAGTCTGAATGTCTCTAGCGATCGAACGAGATTTTCTAAACAAGTTTCTCCCAATCAGTTCCTAGAATTCCAGGATAGTGAGGCAATCCACAAGACCCAAGGCACAATAGGGAGAGATAAAAAAATTCTGCATCCAGCGGGAGATGATTAAGGATCCATGCAGGGTGAGCTGACTGAAATTGATGTTCGCAGTATTCTTCAGTTAATTGAATTGGGGCAACGGACTGGGCAGTTGCTTGTGGAGTCTTATAGCCCAGCCACCAATGGCTTAGGAAAATCCTCGATCGCCTCAACCGGACGATCACTAGTGGGTCAATCCTGGTATGTATTCTTTGTTAATGGTCAAATTGTCTATGCGGGTAATCCGAATGTTGGCTTGACTCGCCTACGGGGGTATCTAGGGCGCTACCAAGCAGAGGCTGCGCTTGATAGTTTAAGCGTCTCCGCCTATTCGATCGTGAATGCGCCAGAATATGGCTGTCTCTGGGCATTGCTTGAAAATCGAACGCTGACCCCGGAACAAGCTAGAAATATTCTCCAGAGGCTGATCCATGAAACCCTCTTTGACCTGCTGAGTTTACACCAAGGCTATTTTATTTTTGAAATGGCTGCTCCCTTGACGCCCCAATTGACGACGTTGGAGATTGGGCCTCTCTTGACCCAAGTGGTTCAACAAGTTCAGGAATGGAAGCAGTTTTACCCCCATTTACAGTCTTCGGATCAATGCCCGGTCATTGTGGACTCTACGTCGCTTCGCAGTGCACTGCCCCCAGGTACGGTAGCGGCTCTTTTGCGCTATGCCGATGGAAAGACGAGTCTCCAGCAGATTGCCCGTAGTTTGAACCGGGATATTCTCACCGTCGCCCGCGCTATTTATCCTTGTGTGCAACGGGGCTGGATTCAATTTGCCTATGGAGAGGCTCACCTGCCAACGTCGGGAGTCAAACGGGAGATTCATCCGCCGTTGTCGCCGCCTTTGTTGATGAATGCGCAACAAGGAAAACGCCCTAAGATTGCTTGTTTAGATGATGCAACGACGGTGTTGCGTACGGTAGAACATTTGCTCAAAGGTCATGGCTACGGAGTCGCAATTCTGGCAAATCCTGTCAAGGCGTTGAGTGAACTGTTTGAATTGAAGCCCGACCTCATCCTTTGTGATATTGCGATGCCTGAATTGGATGGGTATGAAGTTTGTGCCATGCTGCGACAATCAACGACGTTTCGGCAAACCCCCATTATCATGTTGACGGGGCGAGATGGATTTATTGATCGAGTCCGTGCTCGGATGTCCGGGGCGACGGACTACCTAGCCAAACCGTTTAGTGAAGATGAACTCATTATGTTGTTAGAAAAATATGTTGGAATGGGTCACCTGGAAATTAACTCAGGTTAATTTTCCGGCGGTAAAGCTTGATGGAGATCGAGCTTTAGGAGCAAAATTCTATGCTGGTGGATGGAAAGTTAAGGGTTTTCCCAGGAGCTTCATTATTATTTCAGCGATTGAGGGTACCTTAATTAATATCTAGATGGTTCTTCCAAGGAGCGGTAGGTTTCCCGCGATCGGTCAGGCCAATTGAGCAGGTAGGGGGTTATGAGTACAGTCTTAGTGGTGGAAGACAGTGTCACTCAACGGGAAATGATTACGGATCTCCTCAAAGGGAGCGGTCTCAGTGTGACGATAGCCTCCGATGGGGTAGAGGCTCTGGAGCAAATCCAGGGGCAATGTCCAGATTTGGTCGTTTTGGACATTGTCATGCCTCGGATGAATGGGTACGAAGTCTGTCGTCGCCTCAAGTCCGATCCCAAAACACAGAATGTTCCTGTGGTGATGTGTTCCTCGAAAGGAGAGGAGTTCGATCGCTATTGGGGAATGAAACAGGGGGCAGATGCCTATATCGCCAAGCCGTTTCAGCCCACTGAGTTGGTCGGTACTGTAAAACAGTTGTTACGAGGTTAGGGGTACCCATGGTTGGTAATCCAGATTTTTTGACAGGGCGGGGTCAGGATCAAGCCCCGGAATTTCAGGAGTTGGAAAGTCCAGAAGGTGAGTTGCACCTGCGATTTTTTATTCCCTCAGGGGGTGAGTTCGCTCTGCCAGCGACTGGAATTCGGGAAGTCCTGTCGCCTGCACCCGATCGCATTACCCCAATTCCCAATGTCTCTCCCCTGTTGCTGGGTACCTTGAATGTACGGGGGCGAGTTGTGTGGGTCGCAGATCTAGGGCAATTTTTGGGGGATCCCGTGCCTCTAAATACCGATCGCCAAGAAATCTCAGTGATTGCTGTGGAAGATCAGGATATCCTGCTAGGACTTGCGGTCGATCGAGTCGTTGGGATGGAATGGCTGGATGTTGAGCAAGTTCATCCTGCAAGCAATGTCAACGATAGTGTTGCGCCGTTTCTGCGGGGTGAATGGCATTTTGATCAAGGAAGTCGCTTTCTTCGGCTGCTAGATCAAGTCTCTATTCTACGATCGGCGCGCTGGGCTGCTTAAGGTCGTCCTGATACGTTCCCATGTGTTCCACTGAATGGGATGGGTATTGTTAGCTTAGACGTGTAGATAGCACTGGCTACTCCCTAGAGACTTCTTCGCTGGAAAATCCCTACTCCCGAGTCAATTACAGTTGAAGGCTTAACAATTTTCCTAGAATGGTATACCTATGAGAACTTACACATCTTGCTGGAGCAATCCAGATAAAAAACGATTCAGTTGTTCAAAACTTTAAAAATTCAGTATCCTGAAGTACCCTCATTCATCGAGGGAGCAGTCAGCGATAACCGTTCAGTCCTGACTCCGGCTTGGGCCTTCAGGTAACAGGTGGTTACACACACTGAGCGTCATCCTAGTCTAACTCTACAACGGAATTCTACGCCTGATAACAGTAGGTGCAATGGCTACAGGAGAAACGTAAAATCAGCGTCAAACTTTTTAACGGCATGGCAAGTAAGCACTGGGAGGAGGCAAATGGCACGCGGCACTGAGTTTGCACAGGAATATCAACAAGCGGAAAAAGCCTACATGCAAGGGCGTTACGAAGAGGCGGCTGAGATTGTTGATCGCCTTGTAGTAGATTACCCCCAGGATCCCAGTGCGCGTTTGCTGAAGGGGCATATCTATTGCTATGGGCTGCAGCACTATGACGTTGCTCAAGATGAGTATCAGTCGGTTCTAGAGGTCACCTCCGATCCAGAATTTGTGGACTATGCCAATACGGGGTTGAACTATGCCCGCCAATGTGCAGCGGAGAGTAATGGGGTGGCGGTAGGTGTTGAACCAGATACAGGATCTCTGAATACCTACGAGTATGATGCCCCTGGCTGGCAAGAGGGTTCTGCTACAGATGGGGGAAATGATTTTGTCTTAGCAGATATGGATTTCGATTTGGATGAGGATTCTGCCCCCCTGCGCCAGGAAGAGCCTGTGACTTCCTTTCAAGCCAATCCCTTTGATTTCCAAGCTGACTCCTTAGATCAAGTTGTACTGGCGGATGCTGATGCTAATCCGTTCGCAAGTAATCCCTTTGGAGACGACGTGACTAGTGACGTCGCGCATGCTTCGGCTAATGGCTTTTCTCTAGAGGAATCTGGAGGGCTAGAAGATTTTGAGATCGAGGATCCTGCGGATTATCCTCTGGTAGACGAACCCTTGCCAGACGCCTTTAGTGAATTTGACCAAGTCTTTCCGGACGACGATCGCGTCAACAGTTCTGCTGCATTCACTGCAGAATCGGAAGATGGCCTTTCCCCTCCAGCTTTTGTACTCGGAGGGAATAGTCAGGCGGGGATATCCTCTATAAGCCCCTCTTACTCGGTTGCCCAGGATGCTGACGAAGCAACTCTGTTTATGGGCAACAGCACCAGTTTGTCTGGAGGGGATGCGCCAGTTCGCAGCTTTGATTTGGGTGGAAGAGATCCAGGAAAAACTGCAGAAACTATGGAAATTGCTGATTTTTCCGGAGAAGCAAAGTTTGACAATTCGGCCAATGCCTTTAAGTCAACCTCCAGTCCTAACAGTGGGGGAGTCGATTTCTTAGATGATTTCGAAGACTTTGATGACTTGGGAAACTTGGCCGACTTTGATATGTCGGAAGACTCTGCTGGGTTTACTAGTCCCTCCATGGGGAGTAGCTTCGCTATTTCCGGCAGTGGGCTAGCTACAGGCGTGCCAGGAGGAGGGTTTGGAGAAACAAGCTCCATCCGAGATGATGAGTTGTTTAACTTTTCCAGTAGCAGTGAACAACTGCCCAGTTTTACGCAGTTGGAACCGCAAAGCGTAGAAATTGCACCCACCGTAGAGCAGGGCTGGCTGGCTCCCCTGGAAAATGCCCCTTTGCAGGCAAAACAGTGGGTAGTGGCGTTGGCCGCAGGGGCCGCCTCAGCCCTAGCAGTCGGGATTGTGAGTTTTGCCGTAGCGAGTAGCTCTGATGTGTCCAAGGGGCAGGATGCCAATGCTCAGCAGGTGAATCGTGAAGTGGTATCCCGGTTGACCGGAACGGGCTGGCTGATGGCTCTAGCTGGGTTCTTGGTGGGTGGTGGAACCGCCTATGCCGTTGGGCAATTGAATGCTAAGCAAATGCAGCGATCGATTAATGATTTGCGAAATCAATTCGATTCGGTCTGCAACGGTAATCTCAATGCCCGCGCCAGCGTCTATTCAGAAGACGAGATTGGCCAATTGTCTGCTGGGTTCAACCAAATGGCTCGCGTGATTCTGACAACGACCAGCGAAGCGCAACGTAAGGCTGAAGAACAGGAACAAGCCAAGGAAGATCTGCAACGCCAAGTGATTCGACTCCTAGACGATGTGGAAGGAGCTGCCCGAGGCGATTTGACAGTCCAAGCGGAGGTAACCGCAGACGTGCTGGGTGCCGTTGCTGACTCATTCAACTTGACCATTCAAAACCTGCGGGAGATCGTCCAACAGGTAAAGTTGGCGGCTCGTCAGGTAAGTAAGGGCTCCACTGAAAACGAAATGTTCGCCCGAGGACTGTCATCGGATGCATTGCGTCAAGCGGAAGAACTGGCAGTTACCCTCAATTCCGTACAGATGATGACGGATTCCATTCAACGGGTGGCCGAAAGTGCACGGGAGGCAGAGTTGGTGGCTCAACAGGCATCGGCAACGGCACTTAAGGGCGGAGAAGCTGTAGAACGGACGGTGTCGGGGATTCTGGAAATCCGAGAGACCGTGGCGGAGACCACCCGCAAGGTGAAGCGATTAGCTGAATCTTCCCAGGAAATTTCCAAGATTGTGGCGTTGATTTCCCAAATTGCCTCCCGAACCAACTTGCTGGCTTTGAACGCCAGTATCGAAGCGGCTCGGGCCGGTGAAGCAGGTCGAGGCTTTGCGATCGTCGCCGACGAAGTCCGTCAGTTGGCTGACCGGGCTGCCAAAGCTTCTAAGGAAATTGAACAAATCGTGTTGCAGATTCAAAGTGAAACGGGGTCAGTGATGACCGCTATGGAAGAAGGGACGCAACAGGTGATTGAAGGGACGCGCTTAGCAGAACAGGCGAAGCGATCGCTGGATGACATCATTCAAGTGTCGAACCGGATTAACACTCTGGTGCAATCCATTACAGCGGATACCGTGGAGCAAACGGAAACTTCGCGGGCCGTGGCGCAGGTGATGCAATCGGTGGAATTGACGGCCCAGGAAACTTCTCAAGAGGCCCAGCGCGTGTCAGCTTCTCTGCAAAATCTGGTGGGAGTTGCCCGTGACCTGTTGACCTCGGTGGAACGGTTCCGCGTTGAAACTGTCGATCGTAGCTAGCCGAGGGAGAGTCAATCTACCCTTGACAAAAAAATACTGCGCTATAACTTCAATAGCCATTTGCGATAAAACAGAACTACCTCTCGGGAAGGCGATCTATTAAATAGGGATATAGCTATGCAGCCTGAACAACAGCAACGAATCATGGGTTACTTTATTGAGGAGGCAAAGGATCACCTCAATACCATTGAGCAGGGTTTGCTGAATCTGCAAAGCACGATCGAAGATCCAGAGATGGCCAACGAAGTGTTTCGAGCAGCCCACTCTGTAAAAGGTGGAGCTGCAATGCTCAATCTGGGCGGGATTCAGAAAATCTCTCACCGATTGGAAGACTATTTCAAAATCTTGAAAGAAACACCAGGGGTTCCCGTTGACCAAAAGTTAGAATCCTTGCTTTTGCAGGTGTTTGATTCCCTGCAAGGGTTACTAGAGCAATTGCAGGGGCCTTTTGGATTAACAGAGGACGCCTCCTCCCAGGCAATGGCGGCGGTAGACCCTGTTTTTGGTGAAATTGAACGTCATTTAACCACTTTAACGGCAGCGGCTAGTGGTAAACCAGCCGTTGCAAAACCTGATTCAACCATGGTGCGGATTTTCCAAGACCATGTGCCTTCCCAACTGCGGGAAATGCTAGAACTCTTTAAGCAAGCGGATGCTCAACCGGAAGGGCGACAGCAATTACAAGATCTCTGTGATGCTTTGAAAGCATTAGGGGAGCCCTTTAATTTGACGGGTTGGTGTAATCTCACAGAAACTGCACGACGGGCGATCGCCTGTCCAGATAATCCCTGGCGCACCCTTGCTCCTTTGGTAATCAAGGAACTTAAGCAAGGGCAGGAACTTGTCATTCAGGGCAAGGATGCGACACTCTACCCCAGTGATCAATTGGCAAGTTTAGTCCCGATCGCAGCGGAATTTGACTCGAATAGCGTTTCAGCCGCTGACTTTGCCAGTGCCTCCTTTGATGACTTGTTTGGGCAAGCTGCACAAGATGACTTATTTGCACAAGACGATTTATTTGCAACGGGCGCTCTAGAAGAATCCGGCGAAGGGGGTGATTTTGGTTTTCTGGAGGATAACTCCTCGGAGTTTGGTTTAGATGATTTGGATCTGGATGGGTTGGAACTGGAAAGTGCAAGTGCGAGCTTGATGGAGCTCGATGAACTTGATCTCGGAGATACTCTACCTGTAGATGAATTTGGTGGCTTATCTGAAGCCGCAGTCGTGGATGATTTGTTTGCCTTAGATGACAATGGGCCGGAAATGGGCATGGCAGAGCTCAATTCGTTGGCAGACTTGTTTGAAGGAGAAGTTCCTGACCTTGGCTCTACTTGGCAAGAAGAAGAGGTTCTGGTAGATGCAGAGTCATTGAATCTAGTGGGTGAGTCTTCGGTTGCCCCGACGGATGACAATCTGGATGACTTTTTGCTTGAAGAGGCGGCTAAAGGGCTGGAAACTCAGGATGCCGATGATCTGACAGATTTGTTTGGGGGAGATCTTTTGGATGAACTTTCCCAATCCTCTGATAGCACTGAGGTTGGTAATGGCGCGATCGTTGAGGGTTTAAGTCTGTCTGGAAATCTTAATGGATCCTTCAATGCAGGTGCAGATGGGTTGGATTTAGATGATTTAGGGTTGGATTTTCTGGAGATTGAGGAAAATCCCCAGGCTTCCCATGCAGAGGGGGGAATGCATGATGATTTTGGGATAGATGACGGTTTAGGCTTAGATAGTGAATCCCATGCCTCTCTGGATAATCTAGGCGAACTCTTCATGGGTCTAGATGAGAACGAATTCGACTTAACCAGCGGAGGATCTGAGGATATTTCTGCTCAAGGGGATTTATTAGCGATCGGGCTTGACACTGATGGGGATCAAGAACTTGATGACCTTGGAGGACTCGGGGATCTAGAGGATCTGGGATTGGATTTTGGAGACAATTGGGATGGTGCTGCTGCCACCCCTAACTCAGATTTGGATGCTGTTAGTGACTTGTTCAATACCACTGGCTTAGACGAGGAAACTACATTAGAAGAAACCACATTCCTGGGTGCGGACATCCCAGCGGATCTAGACTTTGATTTCGCAGACTTAGGGGGAGATTTTGCAAAGGATGCAGAGACTACGGAGAATGGCATGGAATGGCGAGAGGAGAATTTTCTCTCTGAAGCCAATCAAGTAGCGGTTTCCGTTGATTCTGAAATGGCAGATTTTCTCGGAGAAGACTTGAGTCAAGAGGCTGATGCCTTCAACTTAGATGGAACATCAAACGCAACCGGAGCATCCTCAGGGTTTGATCTGTTTGGTGAACTCGAAGGGTTAGATAATCTGTCGGGCAGTGTGACAAGTGATGAAACCACTTTTCTAGATCTGCCTGAGGAAGAGAATGAAACCGCTTTTCTAGGTCTGGGCATGGGGGATAACGCCATCACAGATCTTCAGGTGGAGGAGGGACAACTAGATAATCAACTGTTGGATATTGAGCCAGAACTAGCTGCCGATGCTCTAACAGAAGGAAGCTCATCAGGGTTATTGGGTGATGATCTGGGCTTCTCCGCGATTGAGGAATTGTCCCTTGATGCCAACTTGTGGGATGAAAACAATAGCTTAGATGAAATTGCTGACATAGGTAATGCATCCTCTTTTGCAGTGACTGAGAGGGCTGATTTAGGTTTAGATGATTTGGCGATCGATGATTTATCCTTGAGCGATTTGACCATTAGTCACAGTGCAGAGAATTCCCCAGAGACGGCTGAAGCGGATGACTTGAACGACCTGTTTGGTGAGGCTGGAACGCTAGATACGGGGGCAGTTCCTGACTTGGATTTAGAATCCGATCTGCTGGAGCTCAACGGTTTAGATGGCCTAGAGTTTGATGAATTAGACCATGAATTCGGAAATGAATTGAGTGTTGCTGATTCGCAAAAAAATCCTCTGGAAGATTTGGCGTTAGATGACTCGGCATTAAATGACTGGACCTTAGAGGGTTCCAGTGAAATGGAGGCAACGTCAGCTGATTTTGATGGTCTCTTCCCTGAGTCTGGATTCGATTTGGATGAGTCCCTCTCCTTGAATGATCTAGATGCTGGCTTGGACGAAGGCGGGACTGACTTGGTCGGCTCTCCTGATTTTCTTTCACCCGATTTTCTGGGTGGTGGAGATACTGTGGCAGCAGCCAATTTAGATGATTTGGATTTTAATTTAGATGAACCTTCGCCCTGGGACGATGAGGGATTGTCGGTTACGAATGCGGCGGACTCGATAGCGGCAGAAGAGATGGGTGAGTTAGAGAGTCTGTTGGGCTCAGATGCAGATCTTGCAATGGTGGATACCGACTCCTCAGAAGACGCTGAACTAGACGAATTTGGTTTCTTGATGAATGCAGGGATCGCGGCTGGTGCAGCGGGCTTTGGAGCTGCCGCATTGCATCAAACCTCTGACAGTCCAGAATTGGCGATGTCTGGGTTAGATGACCTGGATGGTTTGCTGGACATGGGGTCTCTGCAGGAAGATGGCTCCGAACTGCGATTGGAGACAATGGAGGTTTCTGGAGAGGGAGGAGCATTTGCAGATCTGGAGGCACTGTTAGGGTCGAATGATTCGATCGATCTCACCTCTGCCCCGGTCGATGGTGGGAATCATCAATTTTCTGATTTAGAGGCGCTACTCTCAGGCGGGGGCGAAATCGGAGAGTCGTTGCGGCTGGCTTCGGATCCAGAATTCGATGACTTAGAGCGATTGCTAGAAGATGGCGATAAATCGCTCCCCAGTGCTACATCTGGCTCGAAAGGCATGGCTCCTGCCCAAGCAGGTCGTAGAACGGTACGATCGAGCAAAGGGTTTAGCGAACAGACCATGCGGGTTCCTGTGAAGCACCTGGATAACCTCAGCAACCTGGTTGGGGAGTTGGTGGTTAACCGAAATAGTCTGGAACAGGATCAAGAGCGGCTGCGGCAATCGCTAGATAATTTGCTTTATCAAGTTCAGCAACTCAGCGATGTGGGCCAGCGGATGCAAGATCTGTATGAGCGATCGCTGCTGGAGAGTTCATTGCTCGCCAGTCGGCAAAGCCGCATGGCAGGAAGTCTTTCATTACAGCATGTGACAACTGCGCCGGAAGGCCAGCGGGAAAATCCAGTGGAATATGATCCTTTGGAAATGGATCGGTTCACGGGATTCCACTCGTTGTCCCAAGAAATGATCGAATTGATTGTCCGAGTCCGGGAGTCGGCTTCTGACATCGAATTTATCGTAGATGAAACGGATCAAGTCACACGCATGTTCCGTCAAGTCACGACACAGTTGCAAGAAGGCCTGACCCGGTCTCGCATGGTGCCCTTTGCCCAGACTGCTGATCGGCTGCCCCGAGCAGTGCGGGACATTGCCGTGAAATGTGGTAAGCAGGCGGAACTGGTAATTGAGGGTCGCGAAACCCTGATTGACAAGATGATTCTGGAGCATCTTTATGATCCCATGACTCACTTGGTCAACAACGCCATTACCCACGGAATTGAAACAGTGGAAGAGCGCCAGCAGTCGGGCAAGCCGGAAACTGGGCGGATTTTGATTCGAGCCTTCCACCAAGGGAACCAAACGGTGATTTCCGTTGCAGATGATGGCGCGGGAATTGATGTTGAGCGGGTACGCCAAAAAGCGATCGAGAAGGGGCTGATCACCAGCGCTGAAGCCCAAACCATGAGTCAGTTGGATATTTACGATCTCTTGTTCCATCCCGGCTTTAGTACAAGAGATAAGGCTGATGACTTTGCCGGTCGGGGCGTGGGGATGGATGTCGTGCGCACCAGCTTGAGTGAAATTCGAGGGGCGATTAATACGGATTCTAGTTTTGGCAAAGGCACCACCTTTACCATTCGTTTGCCACTGACCCTGAGTATTTCTAAGGCGCTCTGCTGCATTAGCGATCGGGCGAGAATTGCCTTCCCCATGGATGGGGTCGAGGATATGTTGGATCTGCCCAAGGAACGGATCCAAACAAACGCTGAAGGGCAAGAGTGCATTTCTTGGCGAGATACCTTGTTACCTTTGCGTCCTCTCACGGAACTTTTGGCACACAATCGTCACCTCAGCCGAGGTAATGTCTACGGTGGAAACCAAGAAGACGACATGGTGTCGGTGGTGGTTCTGCGAAGTGCTGGAAATTACCTTGCCCTCCAAGTCGATCAAGTTCTTGGTGAGCAGGAAATTGTAATTAAGCAACTGGAAGGGCCAGTGCCTAAACCGGTTGGGATTGCTGGGGCGACGGTGCTAGGGGATGGTCGGATTATGCCGATCGCCGATGTGCTGGAACTGATTGATCTCTCCATGGGTCGCATCCGTCGGGATAGTGGCAGCATGTGGGATCAAGGTGGCCAAGCGGCAGCCGAACCCGCCGCCGCGAAGACGGAACCGATGGTACTGATTGTGGACGACTCAATCACGGTACGTGAATTGCTGTCCATGACCTTTAACAAGGTGGGTTACCGGGTGGAACAAGCGCGCGACGGCCAAGAGGCTTGGGAAAAACTGAGATCGGGGTTGCCCTGCGACATTGTCTTCTGTGACATTGAAATGCCTCGCATGGATGGGTTGGAATTGCTCTCACGCATTCAAAAGGATCCTGCCTTGAAGCATCTTCCGATCGCGATGCTGACCTCTCGCGGAGCCGATCGTCACCGTCAAATGGCCTCCTCCCTGGGAGCCAGCGGCTACTTTACCAAGCCCTACTTGGAAGAAGCCCTGTTGGATGCAGCACAACGTATGCTGAAGGGAGAAGTATTGATGAGCAAGGAATAGCCTTTTATTTAAGCTGTGAGACCATGCTATTGGCTGGGTCGTAAGTAATTCCCATAGCAACTCTTCAGAGCTACCGATCGCGGAAGCAAGCTACTTAACAAAGCCTGCGCCCACGATTGGTGGCTATTTTTTCGACCTTCCCTTACTTGACAGTAATTCTTACTAAGCTTATGCTTAGATCTTGATAATAGTTACTAATAAGCTTGTATTCACTTTCTGGGTTCCTAATCTAATTTCAAATTGCAAAGTGGTTGTCAGGTTCATGGCGACACCTATGCAATACCTACTTGATCTAGATTGAATGAATCGCTCATGATCGATGGCTGAATGATTAAGTTGAACGAGCTTTTAGAAACTATTGATGAGTTTTTTGACGTTCCATATTGGTTTAAGACATGTTGTATGAACCTGTCTTAGCTCAGGAATGTCATTTTTGAGATTCTAATGAGAATTGCATCTTTTTTGGATTTCAGTTTGCTTTGTTGATTGTGATAGTCGATCGGGATAGACGGGATTTATGAGTATTACGAGACGTACATTTTTGGCCACGGGCGCTGCTTTTTCTGCGGTTGCATTCGAGCAAATTCTGCGGAGCCAAGCTGGACAAGCGAAGACAGATCAGGTCGTGAATCTCTACTCTGCACGGCATTACGATACCGATCGATCGATCTACGAAAGCTTTACGCAAAAAACTGGCATTAAGGTTAATTTGATTGAGGCGGATGCAGACAAGTTGATCAGCCGCATTCAAAGCGAAGGAGATAAAAGCCCTGCGGATGTGATTATTACCGTGGATGCGGGACGATTGGTGCGGGCGCAGGAGGCTGGCATCTTGCTGCCTGTGAAGTCGAAAACCTTGGAAACTGTGATTCCTAAGGAACTACGGGATGGTGCAGGCCATTGGTTTGGGATGGCAAAACGGGCGCGGGTGTTGGTTTATAACCGCGAGAAGGTCAGCGGTGATGAACTGAAGGGAATTAGTTACGAAAGCCTAGCGGATTCCCGTTGGAAAGGTCGGATTGTGACCCGTTCCTCCGGCCATGTCTACAACCAATCTCTGATCGGCTCCATCATTGCCGCCTACGACGAGAACAAGGCTGAAGAGTGGGCTAAGGGCATTGTCGCCAACATGGCGCGTCAGCCGGAAGGGAATGATACTGCGCAAATTAAGGCAGTGGCAGCGGGTCAAGGTCACATTACCTTCGTTAATCAGTACTACGTCGCTCGGTTATTCAAGTCCCAAAAACCAGAAGACAAGGAAATTGCTAGCAAGATTCGCATTGCTTTCCCGAACCAGCAAGGATCTGGAGCTTTGGGTCGGGGAACCCACATCAATATCAGTGGTGCCGCTGTGGTGAAGTCTTCCAAGAACCAAGAAGCAGCCGTTAAATTCTTGGAGCACTTAGCCAGCCGAGAAGCCCAAGAGATTTTTGCGAAGAGCAACAATGAATATCCTGTTCTGCGGGGGGTGGAGATGGATGCTGTACTGAAGGAGTTTGGCAGCTTTAAGGAAGATAAACTCAATGCTGAAATTTACGGTGTGAATAACGGTAAAGCGCTAGAGATTGCTAACCGAGTAGGTTGGAAGTAAAAATCTGGAAGTCATCCTCTAGACAACAGTTTTTTGATTGTCGTAATCAAAAATTTGAGATCGGTTCCATAGATTGTGCATGCACTATTGTAATTACTAGTGTGTGCACTTTTGTATGTGTTTATGTGTGTTTCCCATGGCTTGTGGTGACAATTGGGGAATTCTACTAATCTAACGAGTCTGGCGCGATCGCGTCATTTGCCAACTGAGCAAGATGACTGGAACTAAACCGACTAACACGATCGCCAAGGCAGAACCCGCCGCTTCAGATAATCGTTCATCGGCAGCCAGATTGTAGACTCGAACGGCTAAGGTATCGAAGTTAAATGGACGAACAATGAGAGTGGCCGGTAATTCCTTCATCACATCGACAAATACCAGCAGAATTGCCGTTAACAATCCACTTCGCAAGAGGGGAATATGAACCCGCCAAAGCGTACCGAACCAGCCTTCCCCCAGACTACGCGCCGCTTCATCTAGGCTGGGCTTGATATTAGTTAAGCTTGCTTCGACGGAATTCATTGCTACCGCAAGAAACCGAACGATATAGGCAAAAATTAAGGCTGTAACGGTTCCACTCACCAGCAAGCCTGTTGTAATGCCAAATTGCGCTTCTAACCAGTCCCCGATCGCCTGATCAATTTTTCCCAAGGGCAGCAGGATCCCAATCACCACGATCGCGCTTGGAACTGCATAGCCCAGGGCGGCTGCTTGGGTGGCAACCTTGGTTATCCATGTGTGATGTAACCGTTTACCATAATTCATCACCACCGCAATCACCATTGCAATCCCAGCCGTCATAAAAGCGAGCCAAAAACTATGTTGGGCATAGTCTATAAATTGACTGTCAAAGGCAATGTCGCGGTTAACCCAAGTCATGTGGGCGAGTAAGCCTGCCGGAACGACAAAACCCAAAGTCAGTGGCACGCCACAGGCCATCCAAGCCAGGAGCGATCGCCCCCAGCCAAGGGAATAGCGCGATAAATCCTGGATTCGATTGGCCGTCTGATAATATTTCGCCTGTCCCCGCGAGAACCGCTCAAAGACAATCAGCACGAGGATAAACCCCAAAAGGCACAGCGCCAATTGGATGGCAGCCCCCTGTTCTCCCATGTCAAACCAGGTGCGATAGATGCCTGTGGTGAAGGTTTGCACTGAGAAAAATTCAACGGTTCCGAAATCATTTAGCGTTTCCATTAAGGCTAAAGACAACCCCGCAATAATCGCTGGTCGCGCTAGGGGAATTGCAACTCGAAAAAAGCTTTGCCAGGGATTGCAACCCAGGCTGCGACTGGCTTCTAAAGTAACTACTGATTGGGTCAAAAAAGCCGATCGGGCAATTAAATAAACGTAGGGATACAACACTAACGTCAACATCAAGATTGCGCCAGGGAGCGATCGTACATTGGGGAACCAATAGTCCTCCGCCGATTGCCAACCAAAGAGTTGCCGCAGCGTGCTTTGGACGGGGCCGTAGTAGTCCAGCAATTCTGTATAGGTATAGGCCAGGATATAGCTAGGAGCTGCCAAGGGCAGGAGCATCGCCCATTCAAAAAAACGACTGCCTGGAAAGCGACAGAGCGTCACCAGCCATGCGGTTCCTGTCCCGATCGCCGCTACACCCACACCCACGCCCACCATCAACCAAATGGAGTTCATAACATAGGTTGGCAGTACGGTGGTTGCTAGATTCTGCCAGACTGCCCCAGAATCGACCCACAGTCCCCCTAAAATGGCCCAAATCGGCGAAGATAGGATGATCGCCAAGCTGACGATTGTGGCAATCCATAGCCAATTGCCAATGCTTTGACCCCACAGGGCGATCGCATTCCCAGGAGTCGATCGCGGTTGCATTCCACGCTGCATGATTCTTCCGTCACTCACTAATTGCCCTATTAGAAAATTATTTCAGATATCCTGGAGTCTGCGCCGTAGAATTATTGATGAATACTTGCAATAAATTAAATTTCCCTTGCTGGAAGCTGCTGGAAGCTATATGTCTGCCAATCTTTCCTCTGCGAATACGCCCATGAATTTTCCCACTCCAATGGGGGCTGAACCCGTCATTTTGCATCTTGATGCTGTGACCAAACAGTTTCCCCAGACGGCAGTGGCAGCCGTGCAAAACATTTCGATCGCACTTCAAGAGGGAGATTTGCTGGGGTTGCTGGGGCCGTCGGGTTGCGGCAAAACGACGTTATTGCGGATGATTGCTGGGTTTGAGCAGCCGAGTGCAGGGCAGATTGTGCTGTCAGGGCAGGTGGTGGCGACGCCCGATCGGGCCATTCCTCCTGAAAAACGCAATGTCGGCATGGTGTTTCAGGACTATGCCCTCTTTCCCCATCTAACGGCAGGGGAGAATATTCGCTTTGGTTTGACGAAGTTGGGGTTGACGCGGGCAGAACAAATCGATCGGGTGCGGAATGCGATCGGCTTAGTGGGATTGGAAGGATTGGAAAAACGCTATCCCCACCAACTGTCGGGGGGACAGCAACAACGGGTAGCCTTGGCCCGTGCCCTTGCGCCCCGTCCGCAATTGATCTTGCTAGATGAACCGTTGAGTAATTTGGATGCCCAGGTGCGACTTCGGCTGCGCCAGGAAATTCGATCGATTTTGAAGCAAGCGGGGATTTCTGCCGTTTTCGTCACCCACGATCAGGAAGAGGCACTGTCAATGTGCGATCGGGTGGCGGTGCTGTCGAAGGGACGTTTAGAGCAATTGGCCACGCCCGAAGACCTCTATCAGCACCCAGCAACGCAATTTGTGGCCGAATTTGTCGCCCAAGCTAATTTTGTCAACGCAGTCCGGCAGGAAGACCATTGGGTCACGGACTTAGGGAATTTCTCGATCGAGCAATTGTCTTCAGCGACTAGTAATTTTGCTAATTCTGCCAGCAATGCAACCTTACCGATTAATGCAACATCGCCGACTAAAGTAACATTAATGATTCGGCAAGAAGATTTGCAACTTTGCCCCGATTCTATGGGGAACTTTAAGATCTGCGATCGAGAATTTTTAGGACGGGAGTATCGTTATCGGCTGGTGAATGCAGCGGGTGTCGAACTTCATGCTCGAACCAGCGATCGGATTGCGCTCGAGGATTGCGTAACCGTGAAAGTGCGGGAAAATCGGTTTGCAGTATTGCCCGATTAACCCAACTTGATGCGCCTAAATTGCATAACTTGCATGAGATCGAGCTTGAACAAAATATCTGATTGACACACGGTCTACCTTCCTGCTGACTACGAAAGGTCTGTGCGTTCCTATCCGGTAGTCTACCTGCTACACGGGTAGTCAGGCCGATGATACCGCTTGGATTACCTACGGGGAAGTTCATTCCTGGACTTACTGGCGCAGTGGATTCGCCCCCGCCTTGGAATTTATTAGCGCAACCTTTCGTCGATCGTGAAATGAAATTGCTAATAGAAAAGCTAATGGATTAGTATCAACTTCTATCAATCAATAGTCCGGACAATTTTAGCGAGGCAGGAGTGGACAGAGAAGCTATCCATCGGATAGGGTGCAAATTAATCCAAAACGCACCGGATGGATAGCCATATGGAAAATATTGTAC
>NZ_JBLZFX010000028.1:0-64665 GCF_050753345.1 Alkalinema pantanalense CENA528
GGCAGATTATCAAGTGCGTATCTTGGATGGCAACCATATTGGGGGCACGGAGCATCGGCTGAAAGTTTTACGAGAGGAGTCATCGGGCGCTTTACCGGGACAGACTTTGAATGTACTCGACCCGCAACGATCGCTGGTGGTGGATGTGTTTCCTTGTGAAGATGGCCATGCCCAAGAACGGTCGTTATTGCCGCAGGTACTGGAACGGGTTCAAGCGCAACAAGTCTGGATTGGGGACCGGAATTTCTGCACGAGTGATTTCTTAAACCAAATTGAACAGCGCCAAGCCTATTTCATCTTTCGAGAACATCAAAAGTTAGCTTGGACTGAAGTCACGTCCTTGCAGCAAGTCGGACAGAATGAGAGTGGTTCTGTCTTTGAACAGCAAATTCAACTCAGTAGCGGGTTACAGATACGTCGAGTGGTGATTCAATTAGAACAACCGACCCGTCATGGAGACATGCAAGTGGTTGTATTAACGAACTTACCGATTGTGGATGCAGATGCGTTAACGGTATCTGATCTATATCTGAAACGTTGGCAAATTGAAAACATGTTTCAAACTATCACCGATACCTTTCATTGTGAACTGAATACCTTAGGATACCCCCGTGCCGCCTTGTTTGTCTTTTGTATTGCCTTAGTTTCCTTCAATATTCTCTCAACCGTCAAAGCCGCACTCAAGCAAGTTCATGGTGCCACAGTGATTGACGAACAGCTATCCGATTATTACGTGGTCGAGGATGTCCAAGCCACTTGGCGCGGCTTAGAGGTTGCCATCCTGCCCACCGATTGGCAACCCTTTGGGACGATGCCACCCAATGACTTTGCCCAATATTTGCAAGCCTGGGCGGCACAAGTTAATCTCAAACGATTTCGCAAATCTAAACGCGGTCCGAAGAAGCCCAAGACGAAAAAGCAGTTTGACCCAAAACATCCCCATGTCGCAACGACTCGCTTACTCAACCCAGAATAGTACAAAAGATCACCTTAACAGGGGTAGTGGATATAACCTAAGTTTTATCTCTTGTTCAAAAGCGACTCTGTCTTCCAAATTTTGAAAAGACTCCCACAGATAATCATTAATCTTTATGCTTGGAATATCTCTCTTGACATGAGGTGGATAAATTATTTCATAGTCATCTAAATCAATACCATCTATCGGTTGAGGTATCCAAACCTGAACTGGCTGCTTGTCGTTTTTTAACCGGAGATAGGGATGAGCAAACTGTTGTTCATCAATTTTCCAGTTATTTCTAGAAGCTACAACTTTAGCAGCCTCAAACAACTCTTCATATTGAAAGAAGTTTGGATGTTCAGGGGTCTTGTCTAGTATTTCTAGAACTGAAAGAACCAACAGTGGCTTATATTCGAATTCGCCGCTTTGGCTACGCCTAGAGCGCAACCTACGAACCCAATCTAAAATTTGCGGCTTATATGTAGGCATATGTTAATCCCACCAGTACGAAATGATTACAGCATCTCGATCGCGCTTAAAATCTTCGCTCCACAAAGCCTTGCGAAGACGGAGCGATACGTAGTCTCGAAATCCCCAATCCTCAGTCTCATTAGCATTCGTGCCATCACACACGTCTACACAATCTGCTCGCCACTTCTTTCCCAAGTCCATTAATTGAGCTACCGTCGTGTCTTGATTTTCTGCTAAGACATATAGCGTATCTGCTGGATAAGAAACAAAGTGAATGAGGCTGGATTCTGGCATAGGTCGATAATTTGCCATTGCTAGTATAGCAATCCGATCTGATATGTGAGAATAAAGGTAGAAGGCAGTTGCGAGAGATTTTTTCACAATGGACGATCTGACTAAGATGATTGAATCCAATCCTGACCCGCGAGAATTGAAGCGTGCAGTTGCGGTACAGATGTTTTTGTCAGGGATGAAACATCGTGAAATCCAAGACATTTTGTCAGTCAGTTCTGGCTTCATCAGTAAATGGACCAGCCTATATGAACTAGGCGGCACGGCCTGTCTCAAGTTGGGGTATCGCGGCTCCTGTGGCTATTTGACGGCAGAGCAACGCAGCGAGGTCATCCGTTGGATCCAGGCGAAGCAATACTGGCACCTACCGGAGTTGCAAGCCCATCTGGAAGATGACTATCAAGTGGTCTTTAAGTCGAAGCAGAGCTACTACGATCTATTCACAGAAGCCGGACTGAGCTGGAAGAAGAGCCAGAAACGGAACCCTAAAGCCGACCCTGAATTAGTCAAAAAAAAACGGACGAACTAACGCAATGGTTGGAGGCTCGACGAGCCAAGATTGAATCCGGTCAACTGATTGTCTTATTTCAAGACGAGTGTCACCTGCTGTGGGGGGATGTCTGTGGTTATGTTTGGGGGTCTCAGAATGCCCGGGTGGAAGTACCAATGACCAATGAGCGTGAGCGTCAGACTTATTATGGTGTCGTCAACTTAGCCACAGGTCAGTGCCTAGTGCAACCCCTCAAAGGTGGCAATAGTGCCATGACCATCAATCATCTGACCTCCTTAATGGAGCAATTCCCGCAAAGCCAGATTGCCCTAATTTGGGATGGTGCATCTTATCATCGCAGCACAGAGGTTAAAGACTTTTTAGCTTCGGTCAATCAAGGCTTAGACTCGGAAGATTGGCGCATTACCTGTCTGCGATTTGCACCGAACGACCCGACCCAGAATCCCATGGAGGATGTTTGGTTGCAGGCTAAACGCTGGTTACGCGAGTGTTATCATCAATGTCGAAACTTTGCCGCAGTCAAGGTTTTATTTGAGTTAGTCACCCATTGCCAGACCTTTGATTTTCCCAAACTCCACCGCTTAGGTCAATTCTCATTAATCATTTAGGATTGCTATAGTGTTTCCAGTACTCCATTAAAACTCAGTCCATCTTTATCTGGTGCATAAATAGGCTTAGTAAAAAGAAAACTTTGCCACAGGTGCTGATGGTTAGTGAGGTCTGTAATGACTGCTTGTCCATCAAATTCGTTAAACCGACGCTGCCAAACTAGAGCCGCAAATAGCTCTTGAGGCGAGTAGGACTGAGCAATCCACTGAACTCTCTCTAGCTCAAGCATTATTCTTCCTCATTTTTTCGCCCTGTTTGCTTGGCTCGAATCGTCGATCGTACCAGCTTCACTTTATAGGGATCAGCATCCTTTCGCCATACTACCCGATGTCCTTTCAACTCAGCACAATGCTCCTCCAAGCACCTTTGCCAGCCACGATCGTCATAAATCAAGCGCAAATCATCCAGCAAGCCCCAGCCTTCCTCCTGTCGCGTCAGCTTTGCGAACTTCTCATAGAGCGGATAATCGGCTGTCACCATTAAATCCTTTTGGTGCAATAGTGGTGGATTATCGTTGGGGGCATAATCCCGGTAATGAACGTGCAGATCCTGCAAGTCTATCTCCATACTGGTGTGCAGGGCAGGATGGGGGTCGGTGTCAAAATGGGGATAGAACAGATAGGAAATCTTGGGCTTACGGAAGTGAAACTTAACCACATTGGCTTCCTGAGGACGACCGATCGTGCGAGAAGCACAACCTTCATAGAGTCGTAGCAGCGGATCCAGCGCCTCGATCGCCGACACATGCACCCACAGCGAATTCGGTCGTTTCTGCCCGATCGAGCTATTCTTGCAGCGCTCCTCAACCACCTCCAGATTGCCCAAACTCATCAGCATCAGATCCGCCGCCGCACAGGCTTGCTGGTAGCCTCCAAAAAGACTCTTGATGTCATTCTGAACCACAGGCGTCAAATCCCGTAGCTTAGGACGCCGCCCAAAATGACTCAACGCCAGATAAACCAACAGGTCTTGTCGCCGACGATCGCTAATCGCATCCCATTCCTGTGGATTCGTCGCTTGCAGAACAATCTGAAATGCCCGTCGTAGATTGCCAAATTCGCTGCTGAGTGCTTCCGTCTCAGGTAGCTCCTCAAGGGTCGGCAGCCGTCCCCGCTCCGTAAAGAACGCCATCAGCGGAGTGAGCAATTCCTTGTAGTCTTCAAACCGCTTATTCGCCAGTTGTACTTTAGGAACCGAGACGCGCGATCGAAACCGAGAGGCCCGAAAACTCTGTGCCTGGGACTCATCTCGAAAAACGAAGTAGATCCCTAACGCCGCTGGAACCGCATCGACCCCCAGCACCTGATCGATGTAGATTTTCAGTTCTTCCTGGTCATAGTATTTTTGGAAGGTATTCCGGCTGGTAATCACTCCATCCCCATAGGCAATCTGGCTATTCCCCTGCGCGATGAGCACCTGAGCCGCCACAATCAGCACTTGCCCGGTCAGATCCCAAGCCTTGATCAACGCCTCCCGCCGCTCTGCCTGAGACTCAATCACATTGATGACATATCCCAAGTTCACGATATCCGCCGCCACCAAGGGAAACTCTGGACGATAATAGGGATCCCAGCCAGCACTTTCGTAGCCTATTTTAGTCATCCGTTCCAGATCACCGCCCTGCCCGCACCCGTAGTCAAAGAAACTTGTGTTTGGCTTCAGTAGCCCTGCCTCTAAGGCCAACCGCACCGGTTTGGACAGGTCGTTACGACTAATGGCTGCTTTGTGACGATCGATCTTG
This sequence comes from Alkalinema pantanalense CENA528, assembly GCF_050753345.1. Taxonomy (NCBI): domain Bacteria; kingdom Bacillati; phylum Cyanobacteriota; class Cyanophyceae; order Leptolyngbyales; family Leptolyngbyaceae; genus Alkalinema; species Alkalinema pantanalense. Next base: position 4,582 of record NZ_JBLZFX010000028.1, read on the forward strand.
ACCTGGGTAGGTTGGACATTGAGGAGCGATCGATGGATCAGCGTATGCCCTTGAAACGCAACTTTGAATTGGGCAAGCCGATCTTCCCAGACTAAACGCTTCCCGATCGTCCGTGGATTGTCCAATAGCCCCAACACTTCTTCTTGACGAGTTAGGGCAGCGAATTGCTGATAGTGGGGATAATTGGTTGCGACAAAGGTTTCCTTGCGGTGAAGAATGAAAGGGTTGTCTGCGTCGCCATAATCTCGATGCTTCACCTCACGGCTTTGTAGGTTCACCTGAATGCTGGACTGAAGCGCAGGGTGAGGGTCGCTATCAAACTCGGGGTAGAAGAGATAGGAGAGGCTCGGCTTTGTCAGATTAAATTTAACCAGCGTCATCCCCTCTGTGTGAGCGGCAAGCTCTCTGGCTTCACTCTCGTATCTCTGGAGAAGTGGGTCGAGTGATTCTAAGGCTGAGACGTGGACATACAAGGCGTCCGGCAAAAGCTTACCCACCTTGCTGCGTTGGCAGGTAACGACGATCGTGTCAAATTCATCCAGGCTACAAACCATCCCCAAAAGACTTCATCTGCCTAAGTCGCAATTTGAACCTATTATCCTACTGCTCTTCAACAGTTGAACACTTTGTACATTTGATTATTCCGCGTGGCCCCTCTTGATTAAGGCCAATTAAGCTCTTACCCCCATATATGAAGTAGCATGATAAATGCACGCTACGGCTGGGGCTTTCCAGTACGCTCTAAATCGTAGAAGATAAATACATTTGTTCTGTAAACTTATGCCAGTAGAGCAAGCGAATCGCAATACAGATACCATTGGCACTGCTAAAGCCATCTGATTATTCCGCGTGGCCCCTCTTGATTAAGGCCAATTAAGCTCTTACCCCCATATATGAAGTAGCATGATAAATGCACGCTACGGCTGGGGCTTTCCAGTACGCTCTAAATCGTAGAAGATAAATACATTTGTTCTGTAAACTTATGCCAGTAGAGCAAGCGAATCGCAATACAGATACCATTGGCACTGCTAAAGCCATCGCCTTTGCTCGTCATGAAACGTTTCATCCCCGCTTTGGCTGGTTAAAGAAGGGATTCGATCGTGTCTCTGCCGACTCAGACATTTTTTTGCGCGAGGATGCTCCGGTTCAACTGGGTGTGGGAAAGAACATGGTGCGATCCATTCGGTACTGGTGTTCTGCCTTCAAATTGCTAAAAGATGACCAGCCGACAGATTTCGGTCAGCAACTGCTGGGTCAGGAAGGATGGGATCCCTATCTAGAGGATCCGGCATCCCTTTGGCTACTGCATTGGAAACTGCTGGCGCGGCCTTGTCAAGCAACGGCTTGGGATTTTACGTTTAACGACTTTCGGTCGCTTGAGTTTACGGTGGAGGATTTGTTCTATCAGCTCTGTGACTATCGCGATCGTGAAGCTCCTCGAATCGCGGAATCATCCCTCCGGAAAGATGTGAGTTGCCTACTGCGAATGTACGTCCAGCAATCGACAAAAGCAACTGCAAGCGAGGATTCCTTAGATTGTCCGTTTACCGAATTAGGGCTTATTCAGACGGCAGGAGATTCTCGCCACTACAGCTTTCGAGTTGGAGAAAAACGCAATCTCCCAGCGGAGGTTACGGTATATGCCTGCTTGCACCATGCGATTCGAGTGGGTGGGTCGGCGAGAACGCTTCCTCTTGCGAATCTGCTCTACGACATGGGTAGCCCAGGCTTGGTGTTCAAACTCAACGAAAGTGCAGTCCGTGAAGCGATCGAGCGAGTTGCCCGACGTTGGAAAACCATAAACCTGACTGATGCAGCCGGAAAACTGCAATTTGTGTTTGAAGATGAGCCAACAGCCCTGGCAGAGGATATTCTGAATGGGTATTACCGAAATCGGTAGGGAGTAGCGACGTGGCTGATCATCAAATGTTGTCAACCTATTTCAGGCTGCACCGTCGCTATTACCGTTCCATTAATCTGGAGCGGGATTTAGACAAACCTGATGCTGTACAGGGATATGTGCCCACCGAACGGTCTGTCGATGCTTTAAGGCGGATTTTGTCAACCTTTGGGCAATCTCGTGCTCATCGAGCCTGGACCATGACTGGGGTATACGGCACCGGGAAATCAGCATTTGCCCATTACTTGGCTTCCCTTTGCGCGCCAGAAGCGAGTGAAGTCCGGCAAAAAGCGATCGCGATCGCCCAGCGGGCTTTTGCGTCCGATAGTCCAGAGCTACAAGTAATTCAGGAAAAGCTGCCAAAACAGGGTGTGCTGCGAGCCGTTGCAACTGGACAGCGGGAGCCATTGAGTTGGACGATCGTCCGTGCCTTAGCTAGAGGGGCTCACGTTTTTTGGCAGGATAACCGACATAAGCCAGAAGTGCTGCGGAGCCTGACGGATTGGGAGGTGGAAGCGGAAAGCGGAAACTGTACCATCTCGAACCAACAAGTCCTGACTGCATTACGAGAAGTTGTTCAAGCTGCAAACGCAAACGTCTTCTTTATCATCGATGAGTTGGGGAAAAGTCTGGAGTTTGCCAGTCATCATCGAGGAACGGAAGATCTCTATTTATTACAGCAGATTGCTGAGCTACACCTCACAGGAACGCATCAGGTCTACTTTCTAGGACTGCTACATCAGTCGTTTGCCGGATACAGTGAACGATTGGCGACGGTTGAGCAGAGTGAATGGGTCAAAATTCAGGGTCGCTTTGAGGATATCCCCTTCACGGAATCCCCGAGCCAGATGACACGGTTGATTGGTCAAGCGATCGATCGAACCCATGCTGATGCCGTCCTATACGTCATTCATGATGGTGCTCAAACTTGGTTTGACACATTGCAACCTGTTCTAACTGAGAACGAAATCACTGTCGATATCCTGGCGAATGCCTATCCTTTACATCCCATTACTGCGTTAGTCTTACCCTTACTGTGCAGTCGGTATGCCCAGAACGATCGCTCGTTATTTACCTTCCTCACCAGCGATGAGCCGTATGCCTTTAACCAGTTTCTGACTTCCCACACAATTCAGGGAGATCAGCTCCCAACGCTGAAGGTGCACCAGATTTACGATTACTTTGTTGAATCGGTCACTGGCTTGGCTTCTCGCATGAACTTGCAGCGGTGGGTTGAGATTCAGGGGCTAATTCAGGATGCGCGCGATCGCAGTGAAGATGTTTTGAAAGTCCTGAAGACGATCGGCATACTGAACCTGGTGACTTCAACTGGAGCCCTACGAGCGACTCCCCAGTTAGTTGCCCTAGCACTTTGTGATCGCGCCAATGATGCCAAAGCACAGAAACACTGGCGCAAGGTGATCGAAGACTTAAAGAAAAAGGGATTAATTACCTATCGCAAGCAACTTGATGAACTGCGGATATGGGAAGGCTCTGATTTTAACGTTGAGGCTGCGATCTATGATCATTTGCAAAAACTGCGATCTCCCTTAGCGGAAACCCTCTCAGCCATTCGTCCACAGAAGCCTTTGGTCGCTCAGCGTCATTATGCGACAACCGGGACACTGCGCTACTTTGAGCAACAGTATGTGGACAGTCTGACCCATTTAACTGACCTACGCTGCTCGGAGGAGAGTAGCGATGGGCTGATTGCCTATTGGATGGAACCCACCACTCCCGTACCTCCTACTTGGACTACCGATGGAAAACCCCTGATCGTCGTCACGACTGAACAGTTAGATCTACTTACAATCCGGGCGCAGGAGTTTCAAGCCCTGAGAGCCATTCAAAAGAACGCCCCCGAGCTGCAATCGGATGGGGTTGCACGACGGGAGGTAAAGCAGCGAATTGTAGAAGCTGAAAGGTTACTGGACGAAACCTTCACCCAAGCCTTCGACTGGGCAGGCGGACAAAATTGCTGTTGGATAGCGGGTGAATCGGTTGAAATTTCCCATGTCAGGGCCTTTCGCGCCATGCTCTCGGATGTCTGCGATCTCACCTATGCTCAAGGACTCGCGCTGGATAATGAGCTAATTAACCGCCGAGAACTCACCTCTCAGGGAGCAAAGGCACGGCGCGAGCTGATCGAAGCCATGCTAGAACGAGGCAATCAAGCACGGCTAGGGTGTGAGGGATACGGTCCGGAAGTCGCGATGTATGGTTCGGTGTTGGAAGCAACCAAGATTCATCGTCAGGAAAATGGAGTATGGGGCTTTTATCCACCATCACCGGATACGGGGGTCACGACGGTGTGGGACGCGATCGCGCAGTTTTGCCTGGATGCCACCGAGAAGCCCCGATCGCTCGATCTACTGTATCAACAGCTAGCCCAGCCCCCCTATGGAGTCAAGGCCGGTGTAGTGCCTGTGCTACTGACCGCCGTATTGTTGCACTATGTCGATGAGGTGTCGGTCTACAAAGATGGCACGTTCATTCCGGTTTTAGGCGGAGAACATTTCGAGCTACTGGTGAAAGATCCGGCGCGGTTTTCGGTGAAGCATATTGCCGTGGTGGGGGTACGATCGCAGGTGTTCCGGGAATTGGAGGCCATCCTCAGAAGCAATCCTGCAAAAGGGCAACGGGGCACTCGTAATCTCACCGTTCTGTCTGTCGTCAAGCCGCTGGTGCAATTTGTGCGGAAGCTCCCCGCTTACACGCTGAAAACAAGGCGGATCAGTGTCCCAGCACAGGCGGTGATCCAGACCCTGCGACAAACCCAGGAGCCAGATGAACTCCTCTTTTCTGCCCTGCCGCAAGCCTGTGGTCTGGAGCCAATCCAGATGACGTCTACTCCTGACTCATCGGCAGAGGTTGAAACAGCCCGACTGTTCCGGGAAAAGTTGGTGCAGATCCTACGGGAGATTCATCACGCTTATGATGCCTTGTTCCAGGAATGTGAAGGGATGCTGTATAACGCCTTTGGGCTGAGAAGCGATCGCGACCAACTGCGACTCGATCTGCAATTTCGCGCTAAGTATTTGTTGGGAAATTGCGCTGAACGAACCCTCGATCGCTTTGTCCGGGCTGCGGTGGATGAAACGAAGGAGCAGCAGGCTTGGCTCGAAGCTCTGTTGATGATTGTGGCGGATAAGCCTGCCGAAGTTTGGAGTGATGCGGATTTCACGACTTTTGAGCATAATTTAGGCGATTTAGCCCGCCGTTTTAAGAATTGGGAAGCCTTGCAAAAGGATGTAGCAGCACGCAGCCACGGGGGCTTTGAAGCACGGCGCTTGACGGTGACTTGTCCCGATGGCAGCGAAATTCATCGCATTGTCTGCATGGATCAAGAACAACAAAAACATCTCGATCCTCTGATTGATCGGCTCTTAGCCAAGTGCCCCGATCTCCAGCTTCAGCAAGCCCTGCTTACGCGATTAGCTGAGCGAGTGTTGGGGGAAGCAACTGAAACCCTGAAACCCCAGGGTGCGAAACAGTCATCCACTTCACCCAGGAAGAGTTGATATCACGACTGTAAGCGAGTTTTAGGCTGGAGCGATGAGTACAGAACAGATAACCTGATAGCCACCATTTCTTGAACCATGCGATCTATGGCCGAACTTTGGGACTTTATGCAACTAATACTATGCTGTAGCCCCGTATTTAGTAGGTGAGGTTAGGATAGACCTGACTCTACGAAGAATTATGAAAAACAATCAAGTGTGCGGACACTTTAAAGCTGCCATTTTCCCAAACTAGAAGCATAATAACCAATATGGGAAAAAATAATACTAACAACCAACCCCGCCATGTTTTAGGATTGTCGGGAGGCAAGGACAGCACAGCTCTGGCGATACTGCTACATCAAGAGGTACCTCAGATGGAGTATTTTTTTTGCGATACCCTGCAGGAGTTACCAGAAACCTATGAGTATCTAGAGCGGATTAAAGCCCGCTTGGGCATCAAAATCCAATATCTAAGTGAAGAACGAGGATTTGATCATTGGCTCGATGTTTATGGGGGAGCATTACCGTCACCACAAATGCGATGGTGTACTAAGCAAATGAAGATCAAGCCCCTCGAAGAATTTATCGGCAATGATGCAGCAATTAGTTATGTCGGCATTCGCGCTGATGAACAGCGAGATGGGTATATTTCTACTAAGCCGAATATCAAGGCGGTGTATCCGTTTAAAGAACGGGGACTGGTAAAAGCCGATATTGTGCGTCTGTTGGAGGAAAGTGGCATTGGCTTGCCGAAGTATTACGAGTGGCGATCGCGATCGGGCTGCTATTTCTGCTTTTTCCAACGCAAATATGAATGGGTAATGCTGCACGAAAACCACCCTGATTTGTTTGCCAAGGCGGTAGCTTACGAAAGCCAACACAAGGACGGCAGAACCTACACCTGGACTCAGGGCGAAACTCTATTGGAGCTGCTAGAACGCAAAGATCAGATTATTGCTGACCATGAAAAGTCGATGGCGAAACAAATCAAGCAAAAGCCTGATCAGCCTCTTTTTGATGTACTAGAAAAAGTTTTAGATGACGAAGAAGGTGGTTTACCCTGTTTAGTCTGTCATCTCTAGGGGAATCCTCAGTTAGTCGAATATTAGTAATTTAATGTCCTCAAATCTAGAAAATGACGTAATGCTATGACTTCTCAAATATCATCATGCATGATATCCGACTGGATTAGTTTTTTAAGGCAATATGGACCAATTCCTCGTAATGACAATATGTATGACGAGGTGATTCAACGAACTTTACGACGTAAGAAGCTACAACCGATCACTTTTGAAACTGAGTATCTCGGTGAATTACTTGATAACTTCCATTCAGCCGCGCCCAAGTCGATCATTTTAACGGGTACGGCTGGGGATGGCAAAACCTACTATTGTCGTCAGATTTGGGAAGAGTTTGGGGGGGCTGTTGATGATTGGCAAAAAGATAGCAAAATTCAACGCTTGGGGTTGGGCGATGCTGCAAGCAGCCCTTCAGTACGCCAGCTAATCGTCATCAAGGATTTGAGCGAACTCACTCTAGAGGAGAAGCAGTCGCTCCTGCCGCAAATTGCAACTGCCATCTTGGGTAAGGAAACTTCCAATGTCTATCTGATCGCAGCGAACGATGGACAGCTAGTGGAAGCATGGGCAGAAGTCGCTCAGATTGAAGCACTTGAGCCAGTACGAAAGGCGATCGAAGATCTTTTAGTGGGAGACTTACGTGAATTAGATGGCTTCCAAGTCAAACTCTACAATCTCAGCCGTCAAAGTGCTGCCGTCTTGTTTCCCCGGATTCTGAAAGCAGTTCTGGAACATCCGGGCTGGGTCGATTGCAATCAATGTGCTTACCAAAGCCAAGGATGCCCGATTTGGCAAAACAAACAGCGTCTAGAAGGAACTGACGCGGATCGAATCATACGAGAACGATTGACTGACCTTCTCGAGTTATGCGAACTAAACCAGATGCATCTTCCAGTTCGCCAATTGCTTCTACTGGTTGCCAATGCACTATTAGGTCATCCAGACGCAAGAGAGCGGTTACTTAAGTGTCAGCAAGTTCCTGGTATTATTGCGGCTGAAACGACATCGCGTGCCAGCCTCTACCGCAATCTCTTCGGTGAGAATCTATCTGAGCGACGACGTGAATCAACCGAAGTTTTTAAAGTTCTACGTGGCTTTGGTATTGGTTCGGAAACCAGTAACCAAATCGACAATATTTTAATCTTTGGAGCAGATGATCCAGCACTACAGCCACTTTACACTGACTTAGTTTTAGCTGACTCATTCTACGGAGCCGACCTAACGTACCAAGCTCAACAGCGTTCTTACTTAGAAGGGGATGCCGCTAAGGGACGCGAAGAGTTTCTTGAGGTTCTTCAAGCCCAACGGCAGCGTTTATTTTTTACTATTCCTAGCGATCGCACAGCAGACATGAAGCTTTGGGATCTCACGACCTTTCAGTATGCTGGAGAATATTTAAACGACCTTTATAGAGTATTGCAAGAGGGTAAAAAGGTTTCTAAGTCTATCACTTCACGTCTGATCAGAGGACTAAATCGTATATTCACAGGGTTACTAGTCAGCAATCAAGACGAACTCCTGCTAGCCACCTCTGGAAGCTACTCCCAGGCCCGAATTAGCAAGGTGTATGAAGAATCTATCTCCGTCGCTCGGAAACGGGGTGAAAGTGTGTCATTGGAGTTAGATAAAAGCCGTAAGCCAAGCTTAGTCGTGAATCTCGCTTCAGACGTTGAGCCAATTCGTTTCAAACTAACCCTGACTCGATATGAATACCTGAGCAGAGTAGCCGAAGGTGCTCTTCCAAGTAGCTTTTCGCAAGAGTGCTACGAAGATGTACTCGCCTTTAAAACCCAAGTATTTAAGCAGCTTGCAGTCCGACAGTCGTTGGAAGGTGAGGATAGCGGAGAGGTAATGAATATTCGATTACTGGAAGTAAATAGTGCTGGTATCGCAAGTGAACGAAGGCTGGAGGTTTACTTCTAATGCTTGAAATTCTCCCACGTCCTCAACAGATCGAGCAGTCTCAACTCAATATGTGGGTTGACGAGTCCATCTGGGGTCATCGGCTGTACGATGAGCAAACCCCATGGCTTTGTATTCTGGAAATGCTCTGCATTGCCCAATCAGAAGCAAGCAACGGACGAGCTTTTGTGGAGAGCAAGCTGAACGATTTACGGTACGAAATTTACCCTCGCCTCTATCTCCGTAATATTTTGTTCAACAACCCTCACATTGAGGTAATCGCTACAGAAGGATTGGATGACAACGAGCGGTGGCAGATGTGGATGGACGCGATCGCTAGTAACGTAGGCGGGCTAGCCTCACCTGACTTTAGCTATCTAAAATCCCGATTTGAATCCTTCAAGGATTTTGCAGAAATCGTCAAGTTCCTTCAATCAAGTGCAATTGAAGGCGATAGCAACAAACGATGGAGTTCTAAATTTGTTTTTCCATACGGTCCCGACTGCCTGTATGAAGACCTAAGGGTAACGGGCGAAAAAGTGACCAACGATCGTCGATTCTTTGGAAGAACGGGCGAACTTCTATATCTCATGCTTTGCCGTAGCGGGCGGGGCGAGGAAATTCTTTCCCGTCTAGAAGGCACCGGAATCATTACCCACAACTACTCCAGTGAGTATCGAGGTTCCAAGTGGAATCAGCTAGTCCTTGCCCTTCAATCTCCTGCGGATCGGAGCGCCCCCAGAACTAGTGGCAGCCCACCCTATCTTCCCTACGAGAAGTTGCCTGAGTATGAACAGCTAGCTGACGACTTGCTCAACATTTTAAGTTGTGACCTACCCGACTACGACTCCCTGCCCCACATTGTCACCATTACTGGGTTGCACCTGATTATCTACCTGTTAAGCCGTGCCAAGGCGACATTAGGTGAGTCTACCCCACCACAGTTTGTGTTAGAGATTGTTGCGCCTAAGAAGACAACAGTACGCGAATTGGCTTCTGACGAATTTCAAAAGAACAATAATCTGCCTCAACGGGCGATCGAATACACCATCCGTAGCATCGCTGATTTACCAGAGTGGCAGGCGTGCCTCAACTCCTATACCCCGATTGAAGATGCGATCGATTTATTACAAGAGCGTTTTGCCTGGTCTGCAAAAGACGAGGATTCAGATGGTTCAGGCTCACCAGCAGATCTTTTAAGTTCGTTACGAGAGAGGGCAGTCAAGCGGCATCAGCAACACCTCGGCAAGTTTCATGGAACTTGGTCACGCGAAATTGGATTGTCGTCCAGTCGGAGTAGCCGTCGCACTCGCTACGCTCCGACTGATTCCTTACTGAGGACGTTAGTACTGGCTTCTGTGCCGATCCGTATGGAGTTTCAGGAGTTTTTGGCAAAACTGTACCAAAAATATGGCTTTATTATTGGTGATCGCCAAGCTACAGATTTAATCAACTCCGGTGATGCGGATCGCGAAGATTTTGTAGCCAATGCCGAACGGCTTGAACGTCGCCTTGCCAGTATTGGGCTGCTCAAGCGCCTTTCCGATGCTTGTGCCTACGTTCAAAATCCCTTTGCCTCGGAGGTGAGATGATGCAGACCATTGAACTGATTGGTCAAGTTGCGGCTGACTTCCTGAAACGCTCAATACAAACCGACGAAACTAACGAGGGAGTAGCCCGGTTTCTGCTAAATCGGCTCACCGCTCAACAGGTTGCTGCCGTATCTCAAACCATTCTGAAGGACTCTGAGCTTGCCCCGCTCATCAAAATTCAGGTTCCACGAGATCTCGTGGCAGGCTTCGGTTTACCTGACGAAGTTTTGACCGATGAACGTACAGTTCACCTGCGTCACTCAGCTTGCGATCGCCCTGCACTACTGCTGGCTAACATTAGCGACGACCAAGCCCAATCTCTGAATGACATCACTTCTGTTGGCGCTCAGGAACTGAAGGGGCAGATTGAGTGCTGGATTAACCTGGCTGCAAAAGACCTGGCAATTCCTGCTGAGCAGATTGAATACTGGCGTAAAGCCCTAAACGGACTCCAGAGAGTTGGCACACCCAGCCTGGAACACTTTGCGGAATACATTGTTCAAACGCGATCGCGCATCCTTGAAGAAAGCCTTCCAGTCATTGATGCACTTGGATGGGCATTGCCTGCTCTACGGCTTCCCCGTGATTCTGGCTACTTTCGTGCCATTCCTGAAACCCAGTTAGGACAAACCCAACGCTGGGAAAAGCTATTTCAGCAAGCCTTTGCGAAACGTGCGTGTTTACTACTGAAGCAAACCCCTAGCCGCAAACCCATTGACGAGCAAGACCTTCAGATTGCCTTTGACAAGGTTAAGGATGATATTCCTGCGATTGCCTACCCAGCTATTCAATCTTTTATCGCCAGTTCCGCAGGTTGGATTTCTGAAGCTGAAGCTCTTTCCAAGTTTGAGTGGGAATCGGATAACATCAACACGCTGTTCTCTGGGCTACAGGCTCAAAAGACAGACATTGCTTCTCTCACCCTAGATTTCTTTAATGATGAGTATCCCGATACCCTAACGGAGTCAGAAACCCAGTACATCAACGCCTTAAAAAAGCGCAATAAGCGTGAGGCGCTAGACGAGGATCGGGAGTTTTATGACGCGCATCGTCAGGAACTTGAGGGCGATCGCAAACTCAAAGCAAAGTGGGATAAATTCGTCTATGGACAGCCGATTGAGTGTACAGATTTTCTGATTGGCTTACTACAAGCCTTCGAGCGGCTTTTTGATCAGGCAGAGACGGTTGCTAGCGTCAAGTCTCTCAAAATTGAAACCCAGAAAAAAGCTGCCAAAAGCAAATGGCTGGAACTAAACGCCGATGTGGGTCGGTATTTCTGCACCCGCTACCGAGGCATTGAACAATTGACTGCCCCTCACATCGAGTGGGAGACCCATTGGCTGTTCAAATATGACACGCTACTGGAAGAGACGCAGAAAAAGCAGAAGGCAAAGTACCGTGAGAACACCTCTACAGCGAAAACCGCGACGGAGATCAAATTTTATGTAGAGATGCGGGACAATAACCAAACTCTAATTGCTAAGACACAATTGGTTTGGCGTTGTAATCCAAATTCAATCGGGATGGAATTGGGTAATGACCTTGAAAGGCTGCTCAAAGACTCACCTTTCCAACTCTCCCAGGTATCACGGGAGTTAGTCAGTAAGAAGGGTCGGTTACAGGGGATTGCTCTGTTAGACGTTGGCACTCTGATGGCAGCCTATCGCCAAGATCGAGGTTCTTTAGTCAGTAAATACGATCGCAAGAGCGACCTAGACAAAACCCTTCCCACAAAAATCAAACAAGCTGTTGCAGATGGTCGTCTCTCGCAGAATGCGGGTGAAGCAATCACTGCCGCCTGGAAAACTTTTGCAGAACGATATAGGACAGCGATCGCCAGTTTTACAAATGAAGGACAAGGTATTGCTAGTCCAGAACTGTTGCACCAGTGTGAAGCCTATGGCAACCTACTCAAGACTATCCTAGAATACGTCAAAGGCGATCTCAATCGTATTGACTTCTATCAACCTATCTTGCGCTTAGGCTGCATCCGCGTTGAACGCGGTAAACCTGCTGCCATCATCGCCCCCTGGCATCCACTACGATTAGCTTCCCTAGCGGTAAAAGCCCGCCAATTAGCAGGACTTCTCCGGTACATTATCTCTACCCCAGAGGTCAACTTTGGTGATTCCCGCCTATTTTTTGCTGATTTACGGAACGAACTCGATCATCCTTACTATCCTGAAGTCTGTGTTGGCTATCAGGGGCAGCAGCCCGAATTGCTCTCTGTGTCTGATACGGTCAACGACTACAGCCTAATGGAGCGTCCCACACGGGACGAGAGCGATCGCACGACTAACGAAAATCCGGCTGAAGCAGCCGATCGCTTATTAGGGATCATCCGCCGCTACGTGGAACTATTACCCCACGAGAAAACGAACTTGAGCGTCGTTCTATACCAAACCGACTCAATCAAACTACCTCAAGCGATCGTCAACAAGCTAAGTGAAGAACTGCAAGACGATCGGGAGGAAGTTCGTTGTCAGGTTGTTTTGCGCCATCGAAATGGACAAAAACTCGCTCAACTCTACGAGCAGATGTTGGAAAGCTCTGACGCTGACCCCGATGCCTTCATTGCCAGTGAGGTTTCTCAAGACTTTATGGCAAGACTGAGGATCTCGGTCATGTCTAACGACGTTCCTTCCACAACCCCTACAGAAGGCAAATTTGCCGACATTGTGTTTCTGCAAGATGCAATCTCCCGGCAGGCGAAAGTGGTTTGGCAGCCTTCACCGTTTGACAGCAACACAGCCGAAATCTTAATTCATTCTCCTGCTCGTTGGGCACGTAAACGCCCGTCTGCTAAAGACGAGCTTAAATCCACCGTTTATCTCACCTGTCCTAAGCAGACGGTGGTGGGTCAAGCCTACCTCGATATGGTGTATAGCCTGATTCAAGGCGAAGATTGCTCTCCTGACCAACACTTTTTACCTGCCCGTCAGATCTCCTTCCAAGAAGAAACTACAAAGACAACTTTTGACGAAAGCCACCGTTTAGGGGAGTGGGTAGTCAATTATGATGATTTGCTGGAACGCCGACAACTCGTTAACCAGGGCGTGAAAGTCATTCGCTATCAACAGAATCGTACCGATGAGCGAAACTTCCTCGTCTCCTCGGACGCATCTCTGAATGTCCTTAAAGTGCTAGCCAGAAAACGCTTGGAAGCCTTGAATTTAGGTTTGGAAAGCAACAGAATCGACAAACTGGTAGAACGCCTAATTAACGAAGCCAACGCCGTTTCTGGTGACATCGTGTTACGAGCCGCAAAATGCGGCAGATTCGCCAGCGAGCTAATGGGCGTTGTTCTCAGTAAAGCTTTGATTACAGCAGAAATGGGAGCGCAAAACCCGATCGGCTGGTACTTTTTGGATGACTACGCTTCGTGGTTAGGGCAAAAAGAAGGGCAAATTGCTGACATCATGGCAATTTCACCCCAGTATGTTGATGGCGAACCCATCCTGAAAGTTATTATTTCTGAGGCAAAATATGTTGATGTAGCGGGCTTGGCTGATGCTCGCAAGACCTCACAGAATCAACTCCGGCAGACAGTCGATCGCATTGCCGATGCCCTCTTCATTAGTCCAGGTCGTCTTGACCGTGACCTTTGGCTATCTCGCCTTAGTGATCTTCTACTTGATGGCATTGAATTTAGTTCCGACAATAAACTGAACATTGAGCAATGGCGCGAACAAATTCGCTCAGGGACGCTTCGGATTGACCTATCTGGCTATTCCCAAGTTTTTGTATCGGGTACAAATGACAGTAGTGTGGAAGGGGAGAGATCGCCGATTCCTAAAGTCGAACGCTGCTTCCAAGAAGTGTTCGATCGAGAATCTGTCCGTAAATTGGTTCTAGCCTATGAATCAGGACAACCACTCTTCCCCGTAAGGGAACGGCTTGGCGACGACAAACCCTGGACATTAGCAGAAGCACTACAGCCTGCGGATCGAGTCACATGGGTTTTAGAAATTGGGAAAGTAGACGCAGCAACGCCTCCTCCAGCAACACCTGCAAAAATTAATCCGCCTGAAAATCCTGATACTCCAATCCAGCTAACCCTGCCTAATCAGCCATCTGAAGCTGATACCACTGCCTCTCCAGGTTCCTCACTGACTGAAAACTTAGATAGTTGGGCGATTCCAGCTTTGGTTACCTGGTTGCACCAGGGGCAAGCACAGATCAGTCAAAGCGATGCAGAAGCAGAGCAATGGTTGGAGGAAGCTGCTGGGAAACTACGTACAGCTTTATTGGGGTATAGTTTGCAAGCCAAGATTGAAGGCACACGTCTAACTCCGAACGCTGCGATCTTCCGCTTCAAAGGTTCCGATAAATTGAAGCTTGATGACATTGAGAAGAAGAGATCGCAACTCCTGACCACTCACTCTCTAAACGTTATTAGCGTTTATGGTCAGCCTGGTGAAATCGTTGTCACCGTTGCCCGTCCTCAACGCCAAACGATTTCCCTACGCGAAGTGTGGGCAAAACGAAAGATCAATCGATCGCCTTCTGGCATTAACCTCAGTTTTGTTATTGGGGTTAAAGAACTCGATGGTGAATTGCTTTATCTCAATCTAGGTAGTAGTTTCGAGAATTTAGAACAACACGCCCCACATACATTGATTGCTGGAGCTACGGGCAGCGGCAAGTCGGTTCTGTTGCAAAACCTCCTTCTCGACATTTGTATGACGAACTCTCCAACGCTGGCAAAAATCTATTTAATTGATCCCAAAATGGGTGTGGATTATTCCACCATTGAAGATCTACCGCACTTGCCTCAAGGCATAATTGTTGAGCAAGACCCCGCAATTGAAATTCTGGAATCTTTGGTCGAAGAAATGGATTCCCGGTATCTGAAGTTCAAACAACAGAAGGTTAAGGAGCTGCAAAGCTACAATAGTAAAGTACCCGAAGGCGAAAGGCTGCCTGTCCTTTGGCTGGTTCACGACGAATTTGCTGAATGGATGCTCATCGATGAATATAAAGCGGCTGTATCAGCAGCAGTACAACGATTGGGAGTAAAAGCAAGAGCCGCAGGGATTTATCTTATCTTTGCTGCCCAGCGTCCTGATGCGAATGTCCTTCCGGTACAGCTTCGAGACAACTTAGGAAATCGTTTAATCCTGAGAGTCGAGAGTGTCGGCACTTCAGAAATTTCACTGGGTCAAAAAGGAGCAGAAAACCTTTTAGGTAAAGGACATCTAGCTGCCCGTCTGACCAACCAATCTGATCTCATTTATGCTCAGGTGCCATTTCTAGCAGATGAAGAGATGACCGCGATCGCCGAAATCATTAAACAGCAGTGAGAGAGCCTACGAGGACTTCCTCACCTATAATCTTGGGCATGAATGAACGAACAAGTACCCTCCCAAAACCGATCTATTTGGACTATCACGCGACTACGCCTACAGATCCGCGAGTTGCTAGCTTAATGCTGCAATACATGACAGAAGAGTTTGGCAATGCTAGCAGTGTGGATCATGAGTGGGGCGATCGCGCTGAAACTGCTATCAAACAAGCTGCCAAACAAGTCGCTGAACTCATAGGGGCTTCACCGAGGGAAATCATTTGGACATCTGGTGCGACCGAGAGCATCAATCTGGCAATTCAAGGAAGTCTGGCCCCTAACCCAACGCAACCCCATCGAATTGGCTTAATGCCGATCGAACACAAAGCTGTCCTCGATACCTGTCGCGCTTTAGAGAAGCGAGGTTGGGCTGAACTGATTTACCTGCAAGTAGATTCCAGAGGCAGACTTGACCTGAACCATTTGGAACAAGCCTGCGCTGAGGGGCTGTCCTTGATCTGTGTCATGGCAGCGAACAACGAGATTGGCAACATCTACCCGATTCAGAAGATTGGGCAGATTGCTCAACGCTACGGTATTCCGTTTCTATGTGATGGCTCTCAGGCAGTCGGCAAGATTCCGATTCACTTTGAAGACTGGGGCATCACCTACCTAGCAATCTCTGCCCACAAGTTTTACGGCCCCAAAGGCGTTGGGGCGCTGGTTATCCGTCGAGGCTATCATTTAGAGTCGCTCATTTTTGGGGGAGGTCATCAACGAGGAATGAGATCGGGCACCCTCAATGTTCCTGGGATTGTAGGATTGGGCGAAGCATGTCGATTGCGATCGCTGGAGATGGAGGAAGATGAGCGGGCGATCGCTACCCAGCGGAACAAACTCCAACAACTACTTCTCGAACAAATCCCAAATCTAGTGATTAACGGAGACGAAGAACACCGTCTAGCAGGCAATCTTCATATTTCAACGCCTGGAATTCCCAATAGTGCTGTCATTGCCAGAATTCGTCATCGATTAGCAATTTCAACGGGTTCGGCTTGTTCATCAGGGGTTGAGTCACCTTCTCATGTTCTTCAAGCACTGCGCTTGTTAGAAGATGTCGTTAATGGTGCGCTCCGTATTGGACTCGGAAAATTTACGACTGATGAGGAAATCAATATTGCAGCCGAGATTCTTGGTGATACGATTACTCAGGTTCAAAAATCTCTCTTCAGAATTTCCTAGGGAGAAAGTTAGCAGGATTATAGGTTTTAGTTCGTAGGCTATAGCTATACATAGATTCATGTCCCATGGCTCAGACTCAACGGTTGGTTCTCATTGGGGGTGGCCATAGCCACGCGATCGCCCTGCGGTTGTGGGGAATGCAACCCTTACCCAATGTGCAAGTCACGCTCATTAGTGATGTCACCGAAGCTCCCTATTCCGGCATGTTACCAGGACATCTTGCTGGATTTTATCACCATCAGGATTGCCATATTGATTTACGATCGCTCACCCAATTTGCCAACGCAACATTGATTGTAGACACCGCAATCAGCATTGATAGCAATCAAAAAAGAGTGATCTGTCAGAATCACGATCCCATTTCCTTTAATATTCTCTCCATTGATATTGGCAGCACTCCTTCCATTCCCCAGAAGCCTAATCTGTTTATTATTCCTGCCAAACCCGTTCCGCAGTTTCTTACTTGGTGGCAAACCCTTTGCGATCGCATTCAACAGACTTCTCACCCAACCATCACCCTCAGCATCATCGGCGGCGGTGTGGGCGGTGTAGAACTCGCCTTCAACCTGCAAGCACGACTCCGCCAACTGATGGATCCTACGCAGATTCAGATCCACCTCTTCCATCGCAGCCCCGACCTCCTGCCCCAGCAATCCCCCTGGGTACAACGCTACCTCCAGCAGTTGCTCCAAGCCCGCCAGATCCAACTCCACCTCAACGAAACCGTCACCACCGCGATCGCGCCCCACGTCATTTGTGCCTCCGGTTTAACCGTGACCTGCGATGCCAGCCTATGGGTCACCCAAGCCACCGCCCCAGCCTGGTTAAAAACGACGGGTCTAGAACTCGACGATCGGGGATTTATTGCCGTCAATGCAGCTCTGCAATCCCTTTCCCATCCCGCCATTTTTGCAGCGGGGGATATTGCCTCTTTGGTGGATCAACCCTGTCCAAAGGCAGGGGTCTTCGCCGTGCGCCAAGGCACCCCGCTATTGCGTAACCTGCGCCACGCCCTACAAGGTCAGCCCCTTCAGGAGTATCACCCCCAGACCCGTTACCTCAGTCTGATTGGCACCGGCGATCGCTCGGCGGTGGCCACCTGGGGACGGTTAGGCTGGGCATCGCCATGGTGCTGGCAGTGGAAGGATTGGATCGATCGGCGCTTCATGCAACAATTTCAGACACTGAAAAATCCCCTCTCCGCAGAAATTCCCACACACAGCAAACATCCCTGAGCTCCTGAGCTAGGGTTGAGGCATCGAATTCACGCTAGCAACCATGCAACTGCAACTTTTAGACGATCGCCTGGAAATCCATCTAACGGGCTGGGAACGCCTCTGGGCCTTCCATTTCTCTACCCCGATCACGATTCCCCTCAGCCATATCACCCAAGCCTCCACCAACACCCCCGCCAGCAGTTGGAAGGAACTACGAGCCCCCGGTAGCTTTCTGCCAGGGGTAATCAAAGCCGGAACCTATTACACGCCACGGGGCCGCGAATTTTGGTATGTAACTCGCTCCACAGACTACCTCACCCTGGCATTGCACGGAGAACCCTTTCAACGAATCGTGCTGAATGTCGATCGGAGTGTTCCTTGGGCTGATAGGATTAACCATCAGAGATCGAGATTGCAATCCTAATCCCAATGGCGCAACCGTCTAATCTCCTATTGAAACTGGCTAGACAACTGTTTCCCGATGGTGTAGAACGTGATCAATTTGTCGATGCGTTAGTACATCCCAAAGCGTTTCATCCCTGCATCCTCTGGTGCCAGCCCAAGGCGGAAAGCTTTACCACCCTTCCTCCCCTGGAATGGCAACCCAATTTTGTCGATCGGCTTCAGTTAGGACAACAACCGGGCAAGCACCCTCTGCACGATCAAGGGGCGTTTTACTGTTTAGATTTTTCCTCCGTTTTCGCCGCATCGGTTTTGACGACCCTTGCAACAACTGCAACTCCATGTAAGCTAGTCTTTGACATGTGTGCCTCTCCCGGTGGTAAAAGTGTGTTTGCTTGGCAAGCATTACACCCCGAACTGATTCTCGCCAACGAAGTCATCGGCAAACGCACAGGCGCACTCATTTCCAACTTCCGACGCTGCCACATTAGTCCCTCTGCGGTGATGAGTGTCGATTCGCAAATTCTGGCAGAGGTGATTCCTGCGACCGCCAATGTGGTGTTAGTCGATGCCCCCTGTAGTGGTCAGTCCCTACTAGCGAAGGGCATTCCCAATCCGGGCTGCTTCCATCCGGTGAATGTTAACAAAAATGCCAATCGCCAAAAGCGAGTTCTCGCGAATTCAGCCCATCTTGTCACAGCCCAAGGCTATTTAGTCTATATGACCTGTACCTATGCACCGGAGGAAAATGAACGGGTGGTTGAATGGCTATTAGACCGCTTTCCAGACTTTCAAGCCGTTGAAGTTGAGCATTTACAAGCCTATCGATCGCACCTCACCGATCTCCCTTGTTATCGCATTTTCCCCCACGATCGTCTGGGTGCAGGAGCTTTCACTGTGCTATTGCAAAATACATCTGGCACCTCCACGCGGCCATTACCCGAGGCATTCTTGAATCAACCTCGTATTACAGTCATTTAAGTTGAGATTTGAACATTGCATTAAACATTCGCTCCAATTCGCTGAAGGAATGATATCGAATCAATCCAGAAGGCTACAAAACCAACCTAATCCCAATCCCCTGCCTGCCGATTCAGTTGCATCCAAGCAATACATTTTTGCATTTCAACATTCATCGTTTTCCGATCGGTGTGATACCGCCGACCATGCCCCGGTAGCACCCATTCAAAGGAATAGGTCGCCAACCGTTCCATCGATCGAATCTGTTCTTCCCAGGAATACCAACAGACTTCCCGAAAACCCACCAATTGATTTTGTTTCGCAGACCACGCTAAATGATCACCACTGAAGAGCATCCGATCGTCATAGAGTAAAACCGTGTGCCCTTCTGTGTGGCCGGGAACAGGAATAATGCACACATCCGGGGCTAACTCATAGGGTTCCGATCCCGTCAGTTGCATTTCAACCGTTGCCGTTTTGGGCGTGATTTCATCCCGGTGAAGAATGCGATCGCACTGGAAATGATCATGAAATTTTTGGTGATCGGCTACGTCATCCCGGTGGGTCAGATAGAGATACCGAATACCCCCCAGCTTTTCTAACTGTTTAACCAAAGGTGGGGCAAAGCGAGGTGAGTCTACTAAAATATTGCCCTCCGATCGCACAATTAAATAACTTGCTGCACCAAAGGAACTCTCGGCATGGTAGCCACAATGGTAAACATTATCGACAACAGGAATCGGAATGCTAGCTTGAACGGATTGAATATCCTTGGGTTTCTCCGCCGTTCCAATAGAAGCGGTGGGGCAGGACAGTAGTGCCTGCATGGCAGTTAGTCGATCGCGATCCGACTCTGGTTGATGATAGACCGCCGATTGGCCATTTTCCCGCTGAAACACTGTCGGAGCCATCCATCGACAGGTATCGCAATCAATGCAAGACCGATCGACATAAAATTCACCCTCAACATTTTCCGATCTACGGTGAGTTAAGTGTGCCATCAGTGTAACACTCCGGGAGACGCTCTGAGGTAGCCTCTTCATTCTAACGATTTCAGTTCCAGATGACGGCAAACCCATCTCCCAAGGGTGGCAATCCTCACCCACAATGCTCTATGGCGATCGTGCAGAACCCCATATCATGCTGTTACAGCCGTTTTGTTACAGAGTATTTCGGAGTTCTCGCCATGCCCCAGATCGTTCCGTCTAGCCCTCGGTGGCGCAAGTTTCTCTTGAAAGCGGCTGCCGTAGTCACTACTGAAGTCGTTTTGAATGCTGTGGGGTTAGATACCCTAGCAAATTACGTCGAGTTTCTCGAAAACCATAGTTCAACCGTCAGCACGATCGTAGAAACTGTTTCCAACTGGATCACTTATGTTTAGTTTTTGACCCATTCAAACCATAAATTAGCAACATCAATTAGGAAGATAAAGTTTCGACATTACAGCCCTTCGCCCGACCGATCGATACAGAAACCCACAACAAATATAGATTTCAGGCATTGTAGTTGTGCCTTTTCGTTACGCAATTCACTGGAATTTGAAATTAGAGAATTCAGTCTATTATCCCATTGGATTCTTGGGCCAAATCAACAGAATATTTTTATTTTTTACCCATTTTGAAGCTCTATATCAATTTGTAATCTGAGTTCAATGAGGATTAGCGCCTGAAACTACGCCTCTCCAAACGCACCCCAAACCAATCATGTATCGATCGCTGAAATCAATGCTCTAATAAGCTATCTCACTAGCCAAGGTTAAAGAGGAAGCAGTGAATTTTGAAGCTTTGTAGTCAACTAATTTTGATTAAAGACTGCTCCAAACAAGTCTTAGCCTGACTACAGTGATGATTTTCTGACCTCTTCCAGTACATATTGTGAAATTGCCTGACTGCTGAAGAAACACGTCCTAAGTTTTAAGGAGTGTTAAGGAGTGTAACAACTCCACAATCAGGTGTATTACAGTATGAATTACCCAAGCCTTGGTTGTAACAGCTTAAGATGGTATGACCTCAGCCAATCTCCAATTAGCCCCCACAGAACGAGTTCACCAGCTAGAACGATCGCTGCGACTGTTGCGAGCCTGTAATCGGGCCTTAATTCGGGCCCAAGAAGAGTATGAACTTTTACAAACTCTCTGCCAGTTAATTGTGGACTTGGGGGAATATCGCCTAGCTTGGGTGGGGTATGCCCATCAGGATGCCGAGAAAACGGTTCAACCCGTTGCCTATGCAGGCTACGAAGCAGACTACCTACAAAACATTTCCATTACTTGGGCCGAGACTGCCTGGGGGCTAGGGCCGACGGGCAAAGCCATTCGATCGGGCCAACCCTGTGCCGTCCAAGATTTACAAAACGAGACAGACTATGGCCCATGGCAACTGGCAGCCCAACAACGGGGATACCGAGCCTCGATCGCCCTACCCCTAATCCAAGATCAACAAGTATTTGGAGCCTTAAATATCTATGCTCCAACTATTAACGTTTTCCAAACTGAGGAAATTGAGTTATTAACTGAGTTGGCAGACGATCTTAGCTATGGGATTAGCGTTTTACGGCAAATCAAAAAACATAATCAGGTACAACAAGCTCTAGAATTCCAAGTTACGCTTGATCAATTGATCGCACAGGTTACCCACTCTTTCATTCAAGCTCAGTCCCAGGACATTAATCCCCTGATTAACGCTGCCCTCCAAGAGATTGGTGACTTTACACAAGTTGAAAGTACTTACGTTTTCCGATATTCCGAGGATCACCAAAGTCACAGCATGACCCATGAATGGGTTGCAGTTGGCATTGCCCCTCAAATCCACAGGACGCAAAACTTACCCGTCGCTCAGTTTCCCTGGTCAACCTTGCAGCTCCAGCAGGGAAATGTTGTCTATATTACGAATCTCAATTCCTTGCCCCCAGAAGCTGACCTCGATCGCCAAAACTTTCAGAACTTTGGGCTGCAATCCCTGCTTGCGATTCCCCTCAAGATCCATGGTCAAATCCTAGGTTTTGTTGGCTTTTCTTCATTCCATCACATTCATTTTTGGTCAGAAAATAACATTCGGCTGCTCCAAATATTTACTGATATTCTGGCCAATGTACTTCAACAACAGCAAGCAGAATTGGCTTGGCAAATTAGCGAACGGCGTTATCAATCCTTGGCAGAAGCCGCACCCGTAGGTATTTTTCGCACGGATGCAGAGGGGCATTGTATCTATGTCAACGATCGCTGGAGCCAAATGACCGGCTTACCCCCAGAAGCCGCTTTGGGAAAGGGATGGGTCGCTTGCCTCCACCCCGACGATCGCGATCGGGTTGTCTCTGCGTGGCAACAAATTATTCAAACAAAGTGCACCTATCAACAGGAATATCGATTCCAACATACTAGTGGTGAATTATATTGGGTCTACGGCCAAGCTATCGCTGAATACAATACCAATGGAGACGTAATCGGCTATATTGGTACCATTGTTGATATTACAAATCAAAAACAAACAGAAATCGCCTTGAAAATTCAGCGGGATTTTAATCAGCTCATTACCGAAATTACCGGTCGATTCATTGAGCTAAATCCTACAGCAGTCGATGCCGAAATTAACCGAACCCTGCAACTCATTGGCGAAATCAGTCAATCCGATACTAGTTATCTCTTTCAGTACGACGAGGGTAGCCGCACATCCAGCATGACCCATGAATGGGTGAAATCAGGCTATCCGCCCCAAATGACCATGGCTCAAAACATTGCTTGTTGGGATTTATTTCCCTGGAGTAGTCCGAAGCTGATGCAGCGAGAGACGGTCTATGTTTCCCACATCGCCGAACTTCCGCCGGAAGCCGCGATCGATCAAGCGAATTGGCAGTCCTTGGGTCTAACGTCAGTGGTGATGATTCCTCTGCTCCAGCGATCGGAGGTGATTGGCGTGATCGGGTTTGCCTCCTTTAGTCGTCCCATACGGTGGGAAACAGAAGCCATCCGTCTTCTACAAGTCATGGGACAGATCATCGTTAATAGCCGCATTCGCATCTCCACCGAGCAACAGTTACAGGAGAGCGAAGAACGGCTGAGGTTGGCTCTATCTGCCGCCAATCAAGGATTGTACGATCTCAATCTCCAGACCGGAGAGGCATTGGTTAACCCGGAATATGCCACGATGTTGGGCTACGATCCAGCGACCTTTGTTGAAAACAATACCCAATGGATTGACCGTTTGCACCTCGACGATCGCGCCTCCGTTACCCAGGTTTTCCAAGACTACATCACAGGAACCATTCCAGAATATAAAGTCGAGTTTCGCCAACGCACCCAAGCTGGAGACTGGAAATGGATTCTTTCCCTCGGCAAAATTGTAGCCTGGGATGAAAACGGCACGCCCCTACGCATGCTAGGAACCCATACCGACATTACCGATCGTAAACGGACCGAAGAAGAACGTCTGCGATCGACCCACCTTCAAAATGAATTAAAGCTCCTAGAAAACCTCCTGGACACCGTCCTAGCAGGCTATTGGGACTGGGATATTGCCAATCATACGGAATACATGAGTCCTGGGTTAAAGAAAATGTTGGGTTATGAAAATGACGAACTAGCCAACGTTCCAGAAACTTGGCAGACGCTCATTTTTCAGGAAGACCTGGCTAAGGTATTTGAAAATTTTGATCAGCATGTCCAGAGCCATGGAGCCATTCCTTACTGCAACGAAGTGCGCTATCACCATAAAGACGGCTCCACCGTTTGGGTGATCTGTGCAGGGCGGGTGATTGAGTGGGATGCGGTGGGCAAGCCCTTACGAATGATCGGTTCCCATGTAGATATTACCGATAGTAAGCGAGCACAAGAAATTCTCCGAACGAATGAAGAGCGATTGCAGCTCGCGCTAGAAGGCTCTGGAGATGGGTTGTGGGATTGGAATATTATCACAGACGCTGTTTATTTGAGTCCTCGATGGTTAGAAATGCTCGGCTACAGCGTTGGTGAACTCCCCGGCCATGTCAATACTTGGCAGCATCTCATTCATCCAGATGATGCCGCCCATGTCTTAGCTACGCTGCAAGCCCATCTCAAAGATAGTTCGATTCCCTATGCCTTTGAGTACCGCATGCAACATCGATCGGGCGAATGGCGCTGGATTGCCAACTATGGCAAAGTCGTGAGTCGCGATGCTGCAGGTACCCCCTCACGGATGGTCGGCATCCACCGTGACATTACCGATCGAAAACAAGCCGAAGCGGCCCTCAAAGAGAGTGAAGCCCGCTTTCGCTATCTCGCAGACCATGCACCAGTTCTCATGCTGATGACCGATGCCAACCAACATTGCATCCATTTCAATCAGCGCTGGCTAAAGTTCACAGGTCGCACCTTAGATCAGGAAGTTAACCATGGGTGGACAGACGGCATTCACCCCTCTGATCGAGCCTTATGCTTACAAACCTACGCCAACGCCTTTAAAACCCATCAGCCCTTTGAACTGGAATACCGTCTAAGACAATTCGATGGTCAATATCGTTGGTTACTGTTCACAGGCGTTCCCCGCTTTGATCCGAACCATGTTTTCTTGGGCTACATTCTCTCAGGAACAGACATCACTGCCCGCAAACAGGCAGAAACTCAAGTGCTACGCCTCAACACCACCTTGGAAAACGCCCTAGAAGGCATCTCTCAGTTAACTTTGGAAGGTCACTATGTCCAAGTCAATCAAGCCTACGCAGAAATCTGTGGATATACACCGGAGCAACTCATCGGCCAACCTTGGCAAAGAACCGTTCATCCCGACGATTTGCCCTCCTTAGAATTGGCCTACCAAACCATGCTGGAACAAGGTAAGGCCACCGTAGAGGCTAGAGGCATTCGGCAAAATGGCTCACAGTTTTATAAGGAAGTTGCCCTCGTCTTAGCCCACAACGAAAAGGGGCAACTGATCGGTCATTATTGCTTTATGAAGGATATTACAGCTCGCAAACAAGCGGAAGAACAGTTACAGCAAGTCAATCGAGAACTCCAGCGATCGAACCAAGAGCTAGAGCAGTTTGCCTACATTGCCTCCCACGATTTGCAGGAGCCCTTGCGAGCCATTATTGGGTATACCCAATTACTGGAGGAAGCCTATACCCGTCCCCCCACCCCTGATCTCGATCCGCGTACGCAGGAATACATGACATTCATCATCCAAGGCGCGAAACGAATGCGATCGTTGATTCAGGATTTGCTCACCTATTCACGAGTAGGCAGCCGTCCCCTCACCCCTGTCCCTACAGACTGCAATGAGATTCTGGTAGAGGTCTGCAATAGCTTACAAGTCGCCATCTCAGAGCATAAAGCTAGCATTATTTGTGATCCCTTACCAACCCTATGGATTGATCGCACCCAAGTGATGCAACTGTTCCAAAATCTGATTGGCAACGCGATTAAGTTTAATCAAGCAAACAATCCTCAGGTGCACATTCGGGTCAGTGAATTTCCTGCCGATCCCACCCGATGCGATCCCCGGTCTCCACCAGAGCACCATTGGCGCTTTTCAGTCCAGGATAATGGGATTGGGATTCAACCTAAGTACCTCGATCGCATCTTTGAAATCTTTCGCCGACTCCACAGCCAACAGAAATTTCCGGGTACAGGAATTGGGTTAGCCATTTGCAGAAAAATTATTGAGCGCCATGGAGGAGAAATTTGGGTGGAATCCGAGCCAGGAAACGGAACCACCTTTTACTTTACGCTGTCAGATTTAGACACCACAGTTTAAATCTGACATTCATTTGCAAGGGTTCAGCCCGGTTACCCATAATCGTCACATTCAGCTCTGCTACACTAATGCCCCTGAGATATTTCTACGAAAGATATGATATTAGCCCCCTCAACCTGCGCCAGATCCCCCACCTGAAACAACTCAAAGGTGCAATCTCCCAGGTATCCTAAAGCCTGCCCCTATTCCCATTAGCAGTTCAGAAATCTGGTGATATTCCAAACATCTTCCTCAAAAATCTTGCGGTAGAAATAATAACCATTGGCTGGGATGTTCCCTAGTTGGCCCAATCTTTCTATATCCCTAATTCTCAGGTTTCCACCATGTCTTCTCCTATGCAGGATAGTTCCTTTGCCCGCCCGATCGAGATTTTGCTGGTGGAAGATTCGCCCAGTGACGCAACCCTAACGATACGTAATCTGGAAAATAGCAAATTAACCAATCGCGTCCATTGGGTCGAAGATGGAGATACCGCGATGGCCTATCTACGTCAAGAGGGTGAGTACAGCAATCAAGGTCGCCCAGATATTATCTTGCTAGATTTAAACTTACCCGGCATGGATGGGCGAGAAGTCCTAGAAGCCGTTAAAACTGATCCTCAACTCCATACCATTCCTGTCGTGATCTTGACCACGTCTGAGAACGAAACCGACATTTGGGCCGCTTATCAAATGAGCGCAAATTGTTACATCACCAAACCCGTTGATATTCATCAATTTATTCAAGTCATCCAGTTAATTAATGATTTCTGGCTCACGATCGTCAAGCTCCCAAACCCATAGTTAATACACCTATCAACCTTCCTATCCCCCCCGGATTCCATAAATGCGATGACTAACAGAAAATTTTAATGATAGGTAAAGGAAATTATGGGGCACAATAGTAAATAGTTGTAATACCTAGTCTGCGCCCAATCATCTAAGTATATATAGCTACTCACTACGGTGTCCTGTGATCCGCACTCTAATCCGCACTCTGATAAGTTATCCTCGCTGACAAGCAAATTAGATACATTACCCCTAGTTTGTGACCTGTCTATCCTTTTGACTCGATTTTGCAGTGGACTACAAAAATCGAAGTTTGTACCCATGAGAAATCTTGATGCATCCAATACACTTAAGGGATTCCTTGTTGCAATCCTGATTGCAATCAGTGATAGGTAATTCTCACACCTACAGTCTGCCATCTACAGGCTGGGGAGTGGGAATAGGGAGAGTAATCTTACTTAACGTAAATACTCTTCATCCCTTAACTAAACGAACTAGGTGATGCAAGGATGCGAAGGTTGAAGGAGTTTTTATCACTCTTTTGAGTGACAAGTTACTCTTTGGAGTGAAAAACCATTGGTTCAGGCCCTGTAATGATACAATCACGCTCTATCAATATTCTGCTCGTTGAAGATAATCCAGCAGATACCAGCCTTTTTCGTCGCGTGTTTTGGAGATTAGAGCAAGACACTTGGAATCTTGTCGAAGTACAAACCCTACAAGACGCCATCTCCACTTACAACGACTACCTCAGTTTATCCCAAGGGCAACAAACCTTTGATGTGGTGTTACTAGATTTAGGACTGCCCGATGCCACTGGGTTGGATACTCTGAAGCAATTTCGAGCGGCGCTGCCCAATGCAGTGGTGATTGTACTAACAGGGCTTGATGATGAAAATCTTGCATTACAAGCCGTGGGAGAAGGCGCACAGGATTACTTAGTCAAAGACCAAGTCACAACACAATGGTTATTGCGAACGATTCGGTTTGCGATCGAACGTCAGAACCTGTTCAATCAATTAAAGTACAGCGAAGAATGTGCCCGCAATTCCCTAGAGCGTGAACAAGAGTTAAATCACCTGAAATCCAGTTTTGTGGCCATGGTGTCCCATGAGTTTCGCAATCCCCTAGGAACCATTCGAAACGGGATGGAAATTATTAGACAACTGTTGCCAGAGACTTTATTAGAAGCCAATACTGAGAAATGGTTCAACCAAATTGAATCCGCTACAGATCAACTCGTTTATTTAGTTAACGATGTTCTGCTATTAAGCCAAATGCAAGCTACCAACTTACGATGTAATCCAATCTCCGTAGACCTAGAAGATTTTTGCAGCGAGATTATCGAAACCATTTCCTACAGCTTAGACGATCGACTCCATTCTATCTGGTTTGACAAGGTGGGGGATTCAGTCACTGTCTTTACCGACACAAATCTACTCTGGCATATCTGTACAAATCTTTTATCTAACGCAATTAAATATTCTCCTCAGGGAGGGGTCATTCAATTTGGCTTGACCTACCAAAGGGATCACGTCATCCTTCAAGTACAAGATCCAGGTATTGGAATTTCTGAAGAAACTCAACGTCATCTATTTGAAAGTTTTTATCGTGGCAACAATGCTAAGGGAATTGCAGGCACAGGACTGGGACTTGTGATTGTTAAACGCTGTGTGGATGTGCTTCAGGGAAACATTCAGATCACTAGTCAACTGAATGTTGGCACAACTGTTACCGTTACTCTGCCCCTAACTTACCAGCCCACCCCAGCCTCTGAACGTAGTGAATTGAATGGGGTTCATGAAGTCTCGTGAGGTGAAAGGATAGCAAGCCATTTTAGACCTCCCCATACACTTACCTCAACAACCACTAACCTCAACGACTTCACCTCCCATCAGCACCTCAGGCATCTAATCAGAAGGTGAATTCGACAGGTACAATTTTCCTTCACAAATCCTCTGTACTGGAACCGAGCATTGACTTTCGGGGGGTATCGAGGGAGTAGAATCCCCTGAAAGAACAAAGATCGAGGAGAAGTTCCCCGATCTTTGCTGCGGAGCAGCCCTGACGATCGATCCGCACCCCGAATTCATCAAACTCACATTAATCAGAACTTTCGCTAGCTTGCATCGGCACCCGCTCGCCGCCGAGTGCTTTGAGTAAGCGATCGCAGTCTAGATGAGCCGCAGCCATTTCGTAAACGCATTCCACCTTGATCGGCTCATGCAACCGTACCTGCCCAAAGGCATGATCGATAATTTCCACAGTCGTTAAGGTATCTAAGTCCACTGAGAGAATGGGAATCTCCATTTCCTCCGCCCGAGCCAAAATTGTCTTACTGGGGGCAATATGTCCCGTTAAGATCAGACATTGGGTTGAGGTTTCCAACGCAGCCAGTTGAAGATCTGTGCGATCGCCGCCAGTGACCACCGCCATATTATGCCCCTGACGAAAATACTTCAACGCAGAATTAACATTCATGGCCCCGATCGTTAAGCTTTCCACCAGTAAATCCAGCCGATCAGTACGGCACAAGACTTCTGCTTTGAGTTGGTGCACTAACTCTGCCACACTGACACTCCGAAGCAAAGTACTGCTCGGCAGCACACCAAAGACTGCGATACCTTGCTCCTCTAAGAAGGAACGCATCTGCTGGGTTGCAGTGGTCCAATGCTTACTGGGCACATCATTGATCACAACGCCTAAGAACCGATCGCCCAGTTGCTGCTTCGCTGCCAATAAACTATCTAAGAGCAAAATCGAGTGATAGCGAGCGACTAAGAGAATCGCCCCTCCCACCGCATCCGCCATTTGCCCTAAGGACAAATCAAACAACCGCCCCTCATGCAGCGTCCCAGGGCCCTCTAAGATCACCAGATCACCTTGCTGATTGGCGGACTGTTGCTGCAATTGAGCTAGGTAGGTAGGCCATTCATTGGAGCACAGACGATTTGCAATCCGCTCCGCACTAAGATTTAGAACCGTGGGTTGCACTCGATCGCCCACTAGTTTAAGCGTTTCCGGGATAAAGGGGACATCCTCATCTTCATCCTCACTATTTCCGATATCTCCGCTCAGAGGCTTGCCATAGGCGATATCTAGCCCTTGGGCTTGTAACTGATGGGATATCCCTAAAATGACAGCCGATTTACCACTGTAGGCTTCCAGAGAACCCACAACTAGATATTTTGCGGACTTTGCCCCGTCCTCGCTTCCCATGCAGATTCCGATCCTATGCGTCTAAGCTATGCATTTTAAGTAGTATAGAGGACGATGATTCCCTTCGGGTTGCTCCAAAACCAGGGAACTAAAAAAGGGCCGTGATCAACACCTGCCCTTGAAATAAACTGTTCTAAAATTAAATCTTCACAGCTTCTTCATCACTAATCTTCGATGCGTAGGAGCTTACGATAGAACCCCTGGGAAAAATCTGCAAGACGACTGCGTTTGAAGTTCATAATGACTTCAATCAAAAAGTCAACAAACTCAAAATTAGCCATCATTACTTCGTAGCTCAGTTCTGCATTGCCATCAAACTGGATGCGACAGCGACAGAGGTCAGCGGGAAGAGAAGAGACATTCCAAGTTGCAATAAACGGAATACTATCAGCACCTTCAATGTTCCGCTGACCTTCCAAACTACCTCGTTGGTACAAGCTAATTGCAAAGGGCAGTACTTGCTTTTTGCTGGTTTGGGGATAGTAGGGAACATACACCCCACATTGAGGAGCTGGCGCTGGTTGAAGTTTCTCGATGGACATGGATCTATTGATTCAGGCGATGAACTCAAGCGTAACGCAGGATAGATGAAGGGAAAATAAATTTTGAAAAAAGATTAAATTCCCCTAATTCCATCTGAATTTAATTCACCTTATTTTGCCCAAGGGATCGCTAGTGATACCTTATTTTTTCAGATTTTTTGCTGATGAGAGGCGAATGTCAGCCTCAGGGAATAGAACACCGTTGTTTTAGCTTGATCACTGGTGAAATTGATGGCAGACGACATCCCATACCCAATTGATTGATCGGTGCTACAGGTTCCTAGCCTCCTTTTTTAAGGGATTTTAAGGGAGAATTCGTCTCAATTTTTTGAAAGTCTCCTTTTTTCTTGGCCTAGCCTCTTCGCAGGAGATAGGGCAATTTAGGGGTATCATCATGGGTTGCAATCACAAATTGCTTGGATAGTTAGGTTGCCAGATGGCATTTTGGCGGTTAGGCGTCTTGTCAAGTAGCTGGTGCATCTTGCCAAGGGGAAAGGGCAGGCGGCAATATCAGAGTTCTTCAAGACATTGATTGAGACATTGATTGAGACGTTTATTGAGACATTGATCGATCGAGAAATTGCACAAAGCGATCGCCTAATTGATCCACCGGAAGCATTCCTGTCCAATATTCCACAACAGTCTGTCCAAAGGCCCAGGCATTGCGATCGGCGGTGCCTGCGGGATTCGTTAGCACCGGCCACAGGGCTAACAGGTCAAACGCGGGTGCTGGGGCACGATCGGCCAATAGGTTGTATAGCTCGTAGGCCATTTGCAATTTACCAATCACCAGCGGTAATTGCTCTACTGGAATTTTTTCAGCGAGCAGAATGGCGAGGGCTGGCGATCCGGTCGTCAGCGTTGAGAGAAAGTTGAGCACGGGACTTTTCAGGAAAGCCGCTAAGCCTTGGGTGGTAGCCATTTGGAAGCTGTATTGGTCAATGATTTTGGCCGCCGCCAGACTTCGACTATCCAGATCATTCAGGAAGCGGGCCAGACGCAGTTGCTTGGCAGGCTCCAGTACATTGACGATCGCCTGGGACAGATCGGCTAGTCCCCAAGGGGCGCGATTGACGCCAGGATCCACACTTTGGGTTACGAGGGGAAAAATATCACGCAGCAGGGGGAAGGTCTCTCGGCGGTAGGCGATCGCCTCTCGAATCGCGATTTCCTTGGGTTGGGTACCCGTGCGCCAGTTGTAGGACGGTTGCCATTCCCGCAGAGGCCGCAGGCGATCGACTTGGGTGACAACTCCGAACAGGGGGAGATCCGGCGCAACACCTTGCAAATCCCGTAGAAATTCCAGATCCATTTGCAAGGCCGGATCCAAAGCTGGCATCACAAGCAGCAGCACATCACAATCCTGAGCATGATCCAAGACCTGATCCCGCAGATCCGATCGATTGACCTGTTCATAGCCGGGAGTATCCCACAAAGTCAAGGCTTCCCCTGTGGGAGCTTGCCAGCGGTAGTCGCGAATCGTATCTGTACTGGGCAGGGCATCTACCTCCGCCTGGGGTGCCACAAACAGGGTGTTAATTAAGCTGCTTTTACCTGCGCCCGTGCGCCCCACCAGCAATAGATTGACGGGCTTTTGGGCAACAACTTCCGGGGGACTCGCCTGGGTCAGAATTTCCTTCAGGGTTCGAGTTTCAGCCTTGGGTAGCGCAGGTGGAAGGGCATCGGGTAGCGCGGGTACAAGTTGTCCACTTTGCTGACTTTGCCCACTTTGCTTATTTTGCCCACTGTAGAGGGCGATCGCCTGCTGGGAGAGGTTGCGGAGGATAGCTTCCCGGAGCAGTTGGCTGAGGTTACCAATTAATTCCTGGGTGGCGCGGTTGTTCGTGCCTTGGGTGAGGGTGCGGGTGGCAGCAGTGGCGGGATTGAGGATCCATTGAGCCCATTGCCACAGTTGCCAGACCTTGCGGGCGGAAGGGGCCAACTTTTGATAAATTTCGTAGGCTTCGTAGGCTTGCCCAATCGTCAGTTGATTGAGAACGGGGGACAGCTTTTGCATCCACTGATCCAGGTCATCTACCGTTCCCCGCAGCAGGGTATAGGCTTGGGGCACATAGATGTTGAGCAACGGCTGCTTGGCTTGGGGTGCGTAGAGGTGGGCGATCGTACTAATCAAGCTCAGGCAGCGCTGCCAAAACAGATTCCAGTCCTGCCAAACGGGGGGATCGCTGCGGGACTCGTCCAAAAGGCGCTGGAGTTCGGCCTCCGCTTGGCTAGCAAGCGTATCGCCCGTCGGCGTAGGGGCGGAATCACTCACCGGGGGCAATTGGCTAGACAGTTCCGCGATCGCTTCTTCTACCTGGATTAGTGCGGGTTTGGTCCATTTCACCAGCAGCCATCGCCAACCAACAAAGAGCAGCCCAATGACCGCCCAAATCCAACTGAGGCCCCAGGCGTGGATTTGGGTACCTGCGGCAATCAGCAGGAAGGTCACAACCAGGGCGATCGGCGCAGCGAGAACCACCCACTGCCAAGTTTGCAAACGAACCATAGACAACGCTCAGAAGAAAAGGTCAATTGGTCGATCGTTGGGCAAGTCCATCAGAAACACCCATGCGATCCAATCAGCCCTGGGGCCTGTCTTTCAGTCTAATCAAGGAATTTGAATCCCGATCAAGAGGTGCTGGATTGCCTGCTCCCACTGGATTGTGGGCACTTTTATCCGTCATTGAGGGCGGAATACCCCTCTAGAAATTTCGGATGTCTTTACAAATCGAAATATCTTTATTAAGATAAGTTAAGAATATGAAGCACTTCGAAAACAAATCTTGAGGAAACCCCATGAGAAGCGGCGAAATTATTGACGATCAAGGCAAAATGAACAACTTCGCGATCGAGCCGAAGATGTCCTACGTTGAGAATGGTCAATCTCAGTTTGGTTTTAATCCCTATGCTGAGAAGTTGAACGGTCGGCTGGCGATGATTGGTTTTGTTTCTGCGATCGTCCTAGAAATCGTTACGGGGCACGGTGTCGTCGGATTTTTGACTGGGCTGTAGTTTGAGTGGTCATCGGAATCGATCGCGCATTGCTACACCGTAAAATAAGCAATAGAGAACTCGAGGCTTGGGTATCACTACGATGAAAGCCTCGGTTTTTTTATACTTTTTTACACAATCAGTTTAGGAACGTAGCCTAAATTGTCTCGTCACCGATTTTTTCCAACCTATTCCTATCTAAAGTCACCAATCACCAATCACAAATCCTAACAAGCTAGCTGATGGGTTTACTTCGTTTCCATCCAGTTTTCTCCTGCATGAATTTCCACGACGAGCGGTACTGTTAACTCAACTGCCTGTTCCATCGTATTTTTAATTACAGGCTGCAATTCTGGCCAAGCCGTGGGATCAACTTCCAGAACCAATTCATCATGCACTTGCAATAATAAATTCGCCTCATACTGCTGCAACTGTTCAGACAATCGAATCATGGCCAATTTGATAATATCTGCACTGGAACCCTGAATCGGTGCATTGGCCGCAGCCCGCAATAGCTGGGCATCGTACTGATCCCGCAATTTAATCTGGCTGAGATCGATCATGTTGGGATCTTCCCCTCGCAGCCGTTTCAACACATCACTGCCAAAGGAAAAATAACGCCGCCGCCCACAAATTGTTTCTACGTAGCCCTGGGCGATCGCATCCCGTTGCATTTGCTGTAGGTAGGCAAACACACGGGGATAACGTTCGTTAAAGCGATCGATAAACCGTTTTGCCTCCGTTGCTTTCACCCCAGCTTCCCGCGCAAACCGCTGGGCCCCCATGCCATAGATCACACCAAAGTTAATAATTTTCGCCAGTCGTCGCTCTTCCGACGAAATTTCTTCCTTTTCAAACAGCAAAGTCGCCGTTAAACGGTGGACATCCTGGTTATTGCGATAGGCATCCAAGAGCGTCGGTTCCTGACTCAGGTGGGCTAAAATCCGCAGTTCAATCTGGGAATAATCCGCCCCCACCAGTAACCAACCTTGTTTAGGCAGAAACGCCTTACGAATTTGCCGACTGAAGGCTGTGCGAATGGGAATATTCTGCAAATTCGGTTCCGAGGACGACAAGCGTCCCGTCGCCGTCACCGCTTGATTAAAATCGGTATGTACCCGCTGGGTATCTGGACGAACTAGGGTCGGTAATTTATCAATGTAAGTCGATTTTAATTTCGATAATGTGCGATGCTCAATAATTGCATCAATCACTGGGTGATCCCCTTGGAGTTTTTCCAGCGTTGACGCATCTGTTGAGTAACCTGTTTTTGTTTTTTTAGATTTCTTCCGATCGAGCCCTAGTTGATCAAAAAATAGCTCACTTAGTTGCTTCGGCGATCCTAAATTAAATTCCCGCCCTGCATCTTGGTGCGCTTGTTCCTCTAGCTTTTGTAAATCCTGTTCCAGGGTTTTGGAGAATTCATTCAGGTAGCCACTATCGATGCGAATCCCGATCGTTTCCATTTCAGCTAATACAGGTTCTAGCGGCAGTTCCACCGTTGTAAACAGCTTCCACAGGCTGGGAGATTGCTGTAACTCCTGCTGTAGCGTTTCCCGCAGCAAAAATGTCGTGTAAACGTCCGCCCCGCAGTAATGAGCCGCCGCCGCGATCGACACATCCGCGATCGTTTTCCCCTTAGGCACCAGTTGCTCGTAACTTTGCTGAGTGATTCTCAAATACGCTTCACTCAGATCCTTTAATCCATGCTTTTGTTCTGGATTAATCACATAACTGGCCAGCATCGTATCAAAAAACACGCCCGATAAGTGCACACCCTGAAATTGCAACACTAAGCGATCGTACTTGGCATTTTGCAGCACTTTGGGATAATCGGCACTTTCCAAAATCGGGCGCAACGCTTCCAGCACCTGTTGTTTCGGTAAATTCTGTCCTGTGGTGTGGTGTAGGGGAATATAGGCCATGCCATCAGCAGTTCCAGCCCAGCAGCAACCGATTCCCACTAATTCGGCATCACGGGGTTCCAACGATGTCGTTTCCGTATCCCACGCCACCGGAGAATTTATATCCTTTTGCTGTTTCAACCGTTCTACTAACTGATTAAGCTGTTCGATCGTATCGACAATCCAGGGCGTAATCTTCATCGTTGGCGGGGGAGTTGCCGCTTCCGTTTCCTCTGGACTGAAGAACCAGGTATCTTCCGCACTATCATCGATCGCACTCGCGCGATTAGCTTCAGCCTTCCCAGGCTCTGTTCCCGTAGACTCAACCACCTCTCCAGATAGGCGCTGCCGCAGCTTTTCCATCTTGGATTTAAACGTGCGGAATTCCAACCGTTCCAGTTCTTGGCCCACCGCTTGACCATCAAAGGCACGCAACTGGCAATCTTCCAAGGGCACAGGCAACGGAGCATCCAAATGAATCTGAGCCATCCATTGGGAATGGAGCGCAGAATCCTTGCCCTCTTCTAGCTTTTTCTTAACGGCTCCCTTGAGTTGATCGATCGCGTCATAAATTCCATGCAAAGACCCATAGGTATTAATCAACTGGGCCGCCGTTTTTTCGCCAATGCCCCGCACCCCAGGAATATTGTCTGATGGATCGCCGCAGAGGGCTTTAAAATCAACAATTTGGGACGGCAGCACACCCATTTTCGTTTTGACTTCCTCCACGCCAAACTCCTTAGGCGGCGGCGTGGCTTTGCCAAAGGTAGTGCTCATGTAGAGAATTTTGATGCGTCCCGCTTCGTCCACCAACTGAAATAAATCCCGATCGCCGCTTAATACCTTGACTTGAAATCCCTCCGCACTGGCTTTGCGGGCCATCGTTCCAATCACATCATCCGCTTCATACCCCGGAGACACCACAATTTGCAAATTCATCGCCTTGAGGATTTCCTGTAAATTATTGAGATCAGGAATAAAATCCTCAGGAGTCTCAGCACGGTTGGCTTTGTAGGTTTCATCCGCCTCGTGGCGATAGGTGGCTCCACCGAGATCAAAGGCGATCGCGATGTAATCTGGATTTTCTGCCTCGATCGTTTCTAGCAACGCTTTAATGAACCCGTAGGAAACGCTAGTGGGAATCCCGGTGGAAGTCCGAAGCCCGCCATCGCGACCTTTGGCAAAGGCATAATAGGATCGGAACGCGAGTGAGTGTCCGTCTACAAGGAGCAGTTTTGGAGAGGCAGTCATCGGCGCGACCCAGAAAAATTACCATCCCCCATTGTATAAGGCTAGGGGAAGATCAGGCTATGCCCTTGCGGGGGAGAATGGATTGCTAGGGACGACGGCACTGTAGCATGGTAGATAGGAAGCCAATGTAGCAGGGCAAACCATGATCACCGGTGAGTTAAAGTCCAAAGTTGATAAATTATGGACCACCTTCTGGAATAACGGTATTAGCAATCCCCTCTCCATCATTGAACAAATTTCCTATTTGTTATTTCTGAAGCGATTAGATGATTTAGAACTTGCCAAAGAACGTAACGTCCACCCTTTGCACCCCACCCTGGGCGATCGGGTCTTTATGCCCGAGCAACAGCATTTACGCTGGTCTCACTTTCAGCACTTAGCCAATGCAGAGGAAATGCTGCGCATTGTCCGAGACGAAGCATTTCCGTGGATGAAAACAATGGGACAGGGAACACATCCCACAACCTATGCCCAGCACATGAAGGATGCTGTCTTTTTGATGACCTCTCCAGCACTCCTAGCAACCGTGGTGGAACAAATTGGGCAAATTCCTCTGCAAGATCGAGATACCAAGGGCGATCTGTATGAATATATGCTCTCCAAACTGAGTACAGCAGGAACGAATGGTCAGTTTCGGACACCGCGTCATATCATCAAGATGATTGTGGAATTGATGGCTCCGGGAACGCAGGAGGTAATTTGTGATCCAGCCTGTGGAACTGGTGGCTTTTTAGTTGCAGCAGCAGAATACGTGCGGAATCTCAAAAACCGTCAGGGGAATGGATTACTCAACCCCCCTGAGAATTGGGTACATTTGAACCGTGAAATGTTCCACGGCTTTGATTTTGATGGAACGATGCTAAGAATTAGTAGCATGAACTTGATGCTACACGGCATTACCAATCCCCTCATCGAGGCGCGGGATTCATTGTCAGAGGAGCATGCAGCGGTGGAGGAAGCCTTTACACTGATTTTAGCCAATCCTCCGTTTAAAGGGTCGATCGAAAAAGCTACGATTGCCAAGAACCTCACCCAAACGGTCCCCACAACGAAGACAGAATTACTATTTCTAGCATTGTTTTTACGGTTACTAAAGCCGGGGGGACGGGCAGCCGTAATTGTGCCCGACGGAGTGCTATTTGGCTCATCTAAGGCCCACCGAACCATTCGTAGGATTTTAGTCGAGGAGCACCGAGTTG
This sequence comes from Alkalinema pantanalense CENA528, assembly GCF_050753345.1. Classification (NCBI taxonomy): domain Bacteria; kingdom Bacillati; phylum Cyanobacteriota; class Cyanophyceae; order Leptolyngbyales; family Leptolyngbyaceae; genus Alkalinema; species Alkalinema pantanalense. The sequence continues at coordinate 42,267 of NZ_JBLZFX010000028.1, forward strand.
ATGGCATCATTTCCCTGCCTGCGGGCGTGTTTAAGCCCTATACGGGTGTCTCAACGGCGATCGTGATATTTACCAAACTGGGGATACAGCAGGGAGGCACGGAGCAGGTTTGGTTCTACGATATGCAGGCGGATGGATTTTCGCTGGATGATAGGCGGCAACCTGTGGCGGAGAGTGACATTGCAGATGTCCTACACCGTTGGCAAACCCGTAATCCAGAACAACAGACAGATCGAAGCCACAAAGCATTTTTTGTCTCATCTCGGGAAATTGCAGCCAATGGCTACGACCTATCCCTGAATCGCTACAAGCAGGCAGCCCATGAGGCGGTTCAGTATGAGGCCCCCCAGGTCATTTTGCAAAGATTACGGGCCTTGGAGGAGGAGATTCAGGTGGATCTCGATGCGATCGAAAAAATGTTGGGATAATAGGAGTACCGTAGCCCGTTCTTTTGGAGGTGTGGCTTCTATGACAGTTGCAGTGACTGCGATGGGGTTAGCAGATTTCCTAGCCTACGAGGATGGCACTGACACCCTGTATGAGTTGGAAGATGGAGCGTTAATTGCTATGCCGCCAGAAAGTGAGGTGAATCGACGCATCGCCACGTTTTTGCTGATTTATTTTGCTCAATGCGGTGTTTTGCCTCAGCATTTAACCATGAAAACAGAATTGGTGGTGCTGGGGGCACGGGTTGGGGTACGGGTACCGGATTTGATGGTGTTATCTGAGGCGTTAGCAGAGGCACTAGCTGGAGCAACTCGATCGACCGTCACCATGGAAATGCCGCCACCTCGCTTAGTGGTGGAAATTGTTTCTCCAGGGAAGCAAAATATAGATCGGGATTATCGCTACAAGCGATCGCAGTATGAAGCGCGGGGAATTGCAGAGTATTGGATTGTTGATCCGATCGTGGAGCGAGTCACGATCCTGACGCGGGTGGAGGGGTTGTATGAAACAGAAACATTTGAGGGGGAAATGGCAATTCGATCGGCGTTATTGACAGAGTTAGCTCCTAACCAGAACTTGACAGCAGCCCAGGTTTTAGTATCTGGAACATCAGTAAGCAGTTAGAGGAGAGATGAAATGGGCGTTGAGAATAAACAGCAAGTCATTCGCTTAGTTGCGGATCATCACCAAGTCTTACAGCAATTTGGGGTCAATCGTTTTGGGTTGTGTGGGTCGTTTCGACGCGGTGAGATGAACGAAGCAAGTGATGTGGATGTATTGGTGGTATTTCAGCCAGGAATGAAGACGTTTGCTGACTTTATGGATCTATGTTTCTTCTTAGAGGATCTATTTGGGCGGAAGGTAGATCTTTTGACACCAGAGTCATTGAGCCCCTATTTAAAAGATAAAATTCTTGCCGAGGTAGAATATGTCTCGTTCACTTAGGGTGTATTGACTGCATATTCTAGAGGAAACAACGTATCTACTGGAAACCTGTGAAGGTCTCAGTAAACAGGATGTTCTCAATAACGCAACATTTCAAAGATCTTTTATAAGAAGTTTAGAAGTAATCGGCGAAGCTACGAAAAACTTACCAGAAGATTTTAGGCAAAGGCATCCACACATTCCCTGGAGACGAATGGCCGGTATGCGAGACAAGTTAATTCATGACTATTTTGGGGTGGATTATGATATCGTTTGGGATGTGGTTATCCATCAAATTCCAGAGCTACACGAACAGATCGAAGCACTGATTCAGAGAATTCAGATCAACGAATAAATGAATTGGTATCAGTTGAACCTAGTAGACAAATTCAGCAATGAATTGGCAATCTGTTTCTCTTCGATCGATCGCCAAGGTTATCACCAAAGGAACTACACCAACTTCGATCGGTCATAGTTTTTCCCAAACAGGCATTCCCTTTTTACGAGTTAATAATATTGATAACCATTACATCACCTTGGATGACGTTCTTTTCATTGATGGACAAACCGATGCAGCCCTGGCTCGCTCCCGCATTCACCCCAGAGATATACTAGTTTCGATCGCGGGAACTGTGGGAAGAACCGCCGTCGTGGCCCCCAGTCACCCTGCGATGAACTGTAATCAAGCTGTGGCAATTATTAGGCTGCAGGATTGGGTTGACCCCGATTATTTAGCCTATTGGTTTAGCAGTGAAGAAGCTATTCAACAGATCACAGCGTTACAGGTCACTGGCACGATCGCGAATCTGAGCTTGAACAGCATCAAAAACCTGCAAATTTCCCTACCCTCTCTGGAAGAACAACAGCGCATTGTCACCCTTTTAAATCGAGCCAACGCCGTACGACACAAGCGCAAGCAGACCATTCAGTTAACCGAAGAACTCCTACGATCGATCTTTCTCGATCTCTTTGGCGATCCAGTGACCAATCCTAAAAATTGGGATAGGCTCGCTTTAGGCCAAATTGCCACCATTCAAAAGGGCCTACACGTCACTCCTAAACGGCAGGCGTTCCCCCTAGAATTGCCCTATCTGCGCGTCGCCAATGTATACCGAGATCAACTGCGCTTAGATGCCATCAAAACCATCCGGGTCACCCCCCAAGAACTCCAGAAAATTAGACTTGAACCAGGCGATCTCCTACTGGTAGAAGGCCATGGCAACCCTGAAGAAATTGGCAGATCGGCGGTGTGGGAGGGGGCCATACCCAATTGTGTTTACCAAAATCACCTCATTCGGGTCAGAGTCGATCGCGCCCTCGCCAATCCAACCTACATCAGCGCCTACCTCAACTCCCCAGGCGGACGACGCCAATTTGCACAATTCGGCAAAACCACATCTGGGCTAAAAACCATTACTGCATCTAATGTAAAAGCAATCACGATCGCCTGTCCACCGCTGAAATTTCAACAACATTATTGCGAATACCAACGGCAACTGACCCACACCCTACAGATAGCGCATCGCCATTTCCAGGAAGCTGACAATCTCTTCAACACCCTTCTCCAAACCGCTTTTCGGCGTGAAGCGCATTCTGTTCAGCCCCGTTAAACTTATTCTTGCAATTGCATCTGTCTTACAATTGCATTTATCTTGCTATTGCACTGACTTGATCTACATTCAAGTTTAGCGTGCATTTAATCTATCTGATAATCTGTCTGATCCGCGATCGCGAATTGGCTTTTCCCAGCTTGTTTAGCGCGATACATAGCCGCATCCGCCTGCTGTAACAACGTCTCTATATCTTCCGCATGGTTGGGATATAAGCTAATCCCAATACTGGTTGTCACTCTGACCGTGTGCCCCTCTAGGACAAAGGGCTGCGCTAGGGTATGGAGAATCTTGTCCGCCACTCGAATCACTTCCTGAATCCCAGGCACCGCTGGCAAAATTACCGTAAACTCATCCCCTCCCAACCGAGCCACCGTATCACTCACCCGCAGGCAGCAAGTTAACCGTTTTGAGACAGATTTCAATAACTGATCTCCAATGCCATGGCCCAACGTATCATTCACCTGCTTAAAACCATCCAAGTCTAGAAATAACAACGCCACCTGACGTCGGTTTGCCTGGGCCCATTCGATCGCCTGTTGCAATTTTTCATGGAAATGCTGACGGTTGGGGAGTCCCGTTAATGGATCATGATGGGCCAGATAGCTCAAGCGATTTTGAGATTGCCGCAACTCTTCATTGGATTTCGACAGTTCCGCCGTCGTCCGACGCAGTTCTTCTTCCACACTCTTGCGCTGAGTAATATCCCGAATCACCCCCACTAATAACAAATTGCCCGCCGCATCCTTATGGAGCGATCGCTTCGTGGCAATGTAGTAGGTTGTGCCGTAGATATTCGTCAATTGTTCTTCGTTTTCCTGCTCGGTTTCCCGCCGAAACACTTGAGCATCCTGCTGCCAGAAAACATCCGCCTCATGCTTGGGAAACACGTCGTAAACCGTGCGTCCCACCAAATCCACCACGGGAACCCCCACAAATCGGGCATAGGCCTCGTTCAGCACAATCCAACGATGCTGTTTATCTTTCACGAAAACCGGATCAGGAATCGTATCAATCACCCGCCGGAGAAATTCCGTCGATCGCTTCAGTTCTTCTTCAGAATGGGCCACATAGCTAGTAATCACCGCCGCTGCACCCACCAGCCCAAGAATAGGAGGAACCACAGGAATGATCCAACTAAAACGAAACGCGGCATAGCCCACTCCCACGACAATGATGCAGGCAACGGCGATCGCCGCCAACGATCTCCGAGGGGTTCGCAATCGCCAACACATCACCGTGCCCAACCAAGTCCACAGCCCAATCCAGACCCACTCCAGCACCTCTGAGCCATTGTGCAACAGCGGACGGCGATCCAGCGCCGCACTGATAATTTGACTAATAAATTGGGCCTGCAACTCCACACCGCTCATCAGTTGAGTCCGTTGCTTTTTGTCCAATAGATGGAGTTCGGAGTTGTAGGGCGTGGCGGAAAAATCTTTGAGGCTAATAGCCGTTGAGCCAATCAGCACAATCCGATCGCGGATCAAATCCTGAGGAACGTCACCATTCAACACCTGACTCAAGGAAACCATGCGGAATGACCCCGTGCTTCCTCGAAAATTAACCCAAATTTGGTAAGCTCCAACATCGGCACGGATGTAGTTACCATCATCCGCCTTAAGTTGATGAAAAACAGCGGAACCTAACTTCAGATCGCGGGAATTGGGCTTGGCTCCCTTGGGTAAGACCCCGTAGGGTTTTAGGTAAAGTTGCGCAAGCTTCAGAGCAAAACTTTCTTGATAGAGGGGACGATTGTCAGCTTGCCAGTAGAGGATCGATCGCCGTACAGTTTGATCTGGATCCGAAATAATGTTATTAAATCCTACCTGACCCAGTTCATCCAACGGAGCGGCTGGTTTCACCCCAGATGCATTGCTTTGATCCGGCAGTTGCTCAATGCCGATTAAATTGGGCATGGACTTCATGACTTCAACCAGCTCAAGATACTGATTGTCGTTGGGTAAATCTCGATAGAGATCAAGACCGATCGCCCGAGGATTAGCAGCCTTAAGGGTTTGTAGTAGCTGGGTCAACGTTTTGTTGCTAATCGGCCAGCCTCCCACCCACTGCAGATCTGCTTCATCAATGCCGACAATTAAAATTCGTTCATCGCGTGGTTCGGGGGGACGTAAGCGAAAAAACTGATCACTAACGCTGAATTCCCATCCCTGCAAAATTCCCGTTGACCGCAATGCAATAATGCCAGTAGTAATCCCCAGGGCCGTGAGAAAAGTGCCACTCCGCATCCAAGCTGTCCGGAGGCGATCGAGGAGCCACGCCGATCGCGACCGGGCATTGATCGGGGAACTAGATTTACGGGGATGCGGAAGTCTAAGAGTCACTGCTAGCAAGACGTAGGCGAGGAGCAAGCAAAGGTAAGCGATCGATGCGTTCACGCCTTGGAACCCAATGTCAAAGGCCAAGGTATGTAACAACCATTCTGCAAACGAGCGTTATGCAAATCGGTATCGTGTAGATCAGTGCCAGGGAAGACATTCCTCAGCGATCAAAACCTAGGAAATTTGTCTCAAACGGGATCAAGAGAACTCTTGATCTGAATCGTACATTCCAGCAGGAACCTTAGCATAAACAGCAATAGGATTCGCTATGCCATTCCTCCAGATATGATCATCAGCAATGGCTGCTTGAGTGGACGCCCTGGGAGACAGTGGCTAACGGATTTCCATTAGGCAACAACTTAGACCATTCAGTCAGGCCATCCAGTCAGCCCCTCAAACGTGATTGAGTCCTACAAATGTACGGTGGAATCGTCGTTGGGAAAATCATACTTGGGAGATAAAAATCATTCAATTAAATTTTTTGTCGAGTTTGAGTCACCCACTCAATCACTTGGTGGCCAAGACGGACATGGCTAAGCCGATCGATCTCGCGAATCCCCGTGGGACTGGTGACATTCACTTCCGTTAGGTAACCGCCAATGATGTCAATGCCGACAAAAACGAGGCCATCGCGTCGCAGGCTAGGGGCCAGTTGAGCACAAATTTCCCGATCGCGATCGGTGATATCAATCTGGTCAGCCCGTCCCCCCACAGCCATATTGCCCCGGAACTCTTCTCCGGTAGGAACGCGATTCACCGCCCCGATCGGCTCCCCATCCAGCAAAATTACACGCTTATCTCCCTGCTTAGCATCGGGTAGATAGGTCTGCACCATAATGGGCAAGCGGCCTTGGTGGGTGCTGATTTCGACGAGGGAGTTGAAATTACGATCGCCCGGTTCCAGAAACAAAATCCCTTCTCCTGCCTTGCCCCCCAAGGGTTTGAGTACCGCTGCGCCTTGGTCTTCCAAAAACTTGCGGATGACTTGTTTATCTTGGGTGACGATCGTCGTGGGTACGGCCTCGGTAAATTGCAGGGCATACATTTTTTCGTTGGCGGCTCGCAACCCACTGGGCGCATTGAGCACCAAGGTTTTGTGGCGATCGATGTAGTCCAGAATGTACGTCGTATAGAGATACAGGGTATCCACAGGCGGATCGACCCGCATAAAGACCGCATCCATGGATTCCAACGGTTGCAGCGACGGATCACCCAAGGTATACCAGTGGGCCACCGCAACCCAGCGATTGGCCCCCGGCGTCACGGGAATCAATTGCACAGGCTGAAGGGTGGCCCAAGCTTTACCATCGATGACGCTGAGTTGACTGGCATAGGTAATCCAGACTTCATGGCCCAGTTCCTGCGCAGCCTCCATCATGGCAACACTGGAATCATGGGTTGGATCAAGCCGCTCGATCGGGTCAATGATGAATGTCAGTCTCACGGAAGGGTTCCTCGGATTCAGCAAACGCAACGTCTCTCACCATAGCGCAATCGCGATCTGACTGGCTCCCTGCGCTCTTCTAGGCGGCCCCCAAGCGCTTCCCGGTCTCACTACTGGGATTGGTCACTACTGGGATTGGTATTCTTCTAGCAGGCGGAGGGTTTGCTCATAGGGTTCTGGGCCTAGGACACGGATCAGATCAGCCTTTTCCTGCTCCAGCAATAGGAGAAACTGTTCCCCCAATTTCCCCTGAAGGACGGTCAGCAGTCCTGCCGCCTGTCGCCATTCCGACGCCTCCAGGAAATGCAGGTAATGGATTGCCAACAGCCCTGCATACACCACCTGATCCATCTCACCCAGTTGGTAACAAGCCTCCGCCATGGCAATCAAATTAATCCCATAGAGATAAATATCCCCCGATCGCCGTAGAGAACTGAGTCCCGTCTTGATGTGGGCTAGGGCTTGCTCCGGTTGACTCAAGGCAATGTAGGCAAGCCCTAGGCTCGTGGCACAGAGTCCTTCACAGACAGGATCCTCCAACACCTGGGCGACTTGGAGTCCTTGGGTCAGATAGGCCATGGCCGCTTCATAGACCTCTGGCGGCAGTTCTAGGGCTTGGGCGCGGCAAACTTCGCTGTAGCCCAAGTTGGCTAAGGCATGGGCTTCCCCGAGCCGATCGCCGTATTGCCGACTCAGGATTAAGGCCCGCTGACTGTAGTCGATCGCAGCCTCATATTGCTTCAGGGCCACGGACGTTTGCCCCATCATGTTGAGGGCAGCCACTTCGCAAAGACTATCGGACGCCGCTTGGGCAATTTCGCGGGCGGAGGTGTAGATTTCCAAGGCATCGCGATGCAGACCGCGATTGCGCAGGAAGGAGCCTAGCAGGGTTAACAACCGGGCCTTTTCCTGGGTGCCCTCCACCTGTCGCAGGGGGGCACTGAGATAATCCATGGCAGATCGAAAATTGTTGGTACCGATGATGCCAAAGCTGCTGTTGTAGAAGGGAAAGTACGATCGCTGCGCTAAGGATCGCAACACCTGGAGGGCCGCACGAAAGGCAGCGGTGGCATACTGCTCACGGTGGTGGGAATTCAGCAACGTGGCATGGTTCAGACCATTGGCCAAACCAACCCACACGGCGGAAAAGCCCACAAAAATCGCTGCACTGAGCTTTGCCCCCAGTTTGGAATCATAAACCCGTTGATCGGCCCAGACGCCCAATCCTTGCTGGAGCCGTTGCAAAACTAAGGTGAGTTCCACCCAATCCTGCATTTTTACAGCGGTTTGCTGGGACGCCCAGACATCGATCGCCTGATCGAGTTCGATCGCGTGAAAGAGCGATCGCGGCAGACTCCCGATCGGTTGCTTGGCCCAATAGCCCCAGGGACTCAGCCGCTGACTACTTTCCGCAAACCCCATGCCCTGCCGCTCATAAATCCAGGCCACCAGATGTTCCCGCAGCGCTTGCCACGAATTCAATCCTTGCAAAATCCCTTCCGCCAGTTGTTGCAAATCCTGTTTGGTATCGGGATCAGTGAAGGCTTGGCGCAGGGCGATCGCTAATTGGTTCAATTGCTCAGTGGTCAGGGGGTTCGCTTGGTTGGGATCGATAACCGTCAAAAAGGCCAATAACCGCTGCTGTGGCTCTGCGGTAGTGATTTGGTGAATGGCAGTGGCGACCGTGCCTCGGGCATGGTTATCCTGCTGGTAGCGACCCCAAGCACTTTGCAAAGTTTTCAGCGCCCGCAAAGCCCGTTGCGCCTTGGCCTGCTTCATTTCATCGCGGGAATCCTCCGCCTGCTGTTGGGTGGTGGTACTGCGATCGATCAAGCAGGTGGCAAATTCTTCATCACTACCCGGTTCCAGCTCCTCCACCAACATCTCATACACCTGCTCCTTCGATCGAATTTGACCTTTCAGGGTCATTTGCACAATGTTTTCGATCAAGGTGGTGTAACGGGCTTGGAGATCGGCCATGGAGGGTGCTATCAGGAAAAAACAGCTTGTACTTCCAGGGTAAAGGACAAACCTCAAAGGTGGAAGGATCGATCGAGAATCTCTCAGTGAAGCCATCTACCAGGTGAACTGCAATTCGATCGCTTCATAAAACCACGCGATCTTCAAAAACTTGCCAAGAAATAATATCCCCTACCCCTCTACCCCTTTACCCCTCTAACTCTACCCCCTACCCTAATTCCGGTGGTGGTTACTATAACGAATTCGCGCACCAGCCCACTGCAACTTCTCCTCCAAAGTGCGGTAGTAGGAATAATTTTCCCGCAGGATAATAAATTGCGCTTCGCAGTCCGCTATGCGAATGTCCACCCGCTGTCCCGGCCAAATGGCAGTGGCCAACACCCCATCCATCCACAACTTAGTATTCACATCAGGATCCATCAATGGCCAAATACTCACCACGCAGCCGGGGGGAAGCACGATCGGACGACTGGACAAACTGAGGGGACAAATGGGCGTCACGACGATCGCTTCCATGCCGGGATGGACGATCGGGCCGTTGGCCGCCACTGTGTAGCAGGTAGACCCCGTTGGAGTGGCGACGATCAACCCATCCCCCTGGTATTGATCCACCACCTCGCCATCGATTTCCATTTCCAAAATCGAAGTCAGCATGCGATCGGCAGCGGCGGGTTTAATGCACATTTCATTCAGCGCGAGAAATGTATCGCTCTGCGGCTCGAGATCGCGGTGACCTTCGTAAATAGCCGCTTGCAGCATCATCCGCCGCTGAATGGCATAGCGATCCTCCAGCAGCCGATCCCAGACCGTTTCGCTATCAAAATCATCGGGGGATTCGGCCAGAAACCCTAAATGGCCGCCAATATTCACCGCCAAAATGGGAATCTGGGCCACCGCCAGGTTCCGGGCTGCGCTCAAGGCTGCTCCATCCCCCCCCAACACTAATGCAAGATCGATCAATTCCCGCACCGAGCCCAGAAAGACAGGATAGGGATTGTCGTGGGGGCCACTGGGGCCAAGGAGGACGTTAATCCCGCGCTGTTCTAGGATTTGGGCGCACCGTTCCGCCGATCGCTTCGCCAGCGCATCCCCCGATTTGTACGCCACAATGACCTGTTCCAGCTTCATCTAAGCAAGCTCGTTGGCTTTTTTCGCCCATTCAATGTCCTTCAGCGTAATGCCACCAGCATCATGGGTTGTCAGTTCGACCGTAACGCGGTTGTACACGTTAAACCATTCCGGGTGGTGCCCCATGGCTTCCGACACCAGCGCCATACTCGCCATAAAGCCAAAGGCTTTCACAAAATCGGTGAACTGGAACTGGCGGGAAAGTTTGCCGTCCTGAACCGACCATCCTTCTAGCTGGCTCAGTTGGCTGTCTAGATCTTGCGGCGATAACACAGTTGCCATAGGCACTCCTGATTGTTTAGGTAGATGGATTAAACTGCCATTTTGAGCGGAATTTCGCAGCGATCGCCCGGTTTAGGTTCCAGAACTTGGGTCGCCAAGCCTTTCGCCTTTAACTGTTTTTGCAAATCTGCGGGGCCACCATCGGCGGACAAGAGTTTGATTAACATCCCATCAAATTCAATATCTCCCCCGGCAGCGGTGGGCAGCATCACCTGGGGCTTGACCCATTGCGCCAGTTGCAGCGCACTGGAGGTACCTTTAATAAAAGATCCCAGCAACGGTAATTTTAGATCCACCATCGGCGTCAGCACCACATCGATCGTGCCTTGCTTCTTCAGTTCGGGGGAATGGTAACCGTGGGGTTCGTAGTACAGCGTTGTGCCCTGGGTCAAATCCTTGAGCAGATAAGCATTTTCCTTCGTGGTCGGGCCAATGGGCGAGCCTTCCAACGCTTGGATTTTAACCGTCTTATCCAAGGTGAACACGTGGTGATGGGGCAGGGCCGTCACTTGGGTGAATCCCAAGGATTCCGCCACTTTGGCCGCATTGGGCGAACCCACCACGGGAATGGACTTGTCCATTGCTTTCAAGGTGGCAGGATGGGCATGGTCTTCCAACCCTTGGGATAGCAAAATCAGATCAATGTTTTCGGGAATGGCCCGATCGTGGCTCCGAAACCCTCGGAAAAACCATTTCGCATTGCCAAACATCAGATCATCGACCAGCCAAGGGTCAAGCAGGATCCGCTTACCAGCAAGTTCAATCAGCCAAGAGTTACTATCAAGCCAAGTCAGGTACATTGGAAAACTGGAAAGTGAAGGATGGGATCTCTTTCAGGGTAACACCCTCGATTCTGTCCTGGTTTATCCCCTGGCCGTTTTAGTTGGCAATTTAAACGAGCGATCTCCAGGCTCTAAGCCCAAGCATCCTGATCACCCACCAACTCCACTTCAAAGGTTTCACCCATTGCGGTGACCCGATCGCCATTGACTAACTTGCGACCGCGCCGCAGTTCCAGCTTGCCATTCACCCGCACCTGCCCATCCTGGATCAACAGTTTGGCTTGGCCACCCGTATCCACAACACCGACTAATTTCAGAAATTGATCCAGCTTGATAAAGTCAGTCATGGTAATCGTGCGACATTAAGTCGAGCAATAGTTGAACTCAAAGTTGACTCGAGCGTTAACTCAAACAATCCGTGTAAGCAAGCCATAGTTCGATCGAAAGTTAGATCGGACGGACTATGGATTGTACTACGATCGTTGGTCTAGTTTTGAACTAGTGTTGAGCTAGGAGTTGCCCCAGGATTTGCCTGCACGATGCCCACACAGCCCAATCTTCTCTTCCGTTTGCAATCCCTCGATGGAGCCAGCTACAAAGCCTATCGAGACATTCAAGGTTGCCATGAATTTCCTGGCTTTACCCTCTGGATCGATCGGGTACAGGGGGATCCCTTCGCCACCCCCAGCCAAGTCCGGGTCATCGTACCGCAGGCGATCGCGCAATTTCCGCCCCACCTCTTCCACAACAGAATTCGCGAAATTGCGTTGCGGGATTGGCTGACGCGGCAATTCGATCGGGTCGTACGATCGATGCAGCAGCAACTTCCCCGCGCTGGTAGCGGCCACAGTGGTTCGATTCAGATCGTCCAGCCAGGACAGGCTATTTTGGAACGCACATCGGTATTGATTTCAACCGATGCAGTAGAAGTGCGATTCAGGGTGGGATTACCTGCCTTCGGTCGCAGAATCGCTGGTCGAGAAGCGATCGAATTGCTGTGCAAAGTTCTGCCTAATATTGTTGAAAAAACACTGATTTATGCAAATTTAAATGCCGAAGATATTCAAACCCATGTTGAACAAGCAGAAGATACTAATCACATTCGCCAACAGTTAGTCGAGAAAAACTTAATCGCATTTATTGCAGATCAAGCAATTCTGCCCCGCCGGAATGGGGTAGACGATCGACCGTTACTAGAAGCCGCCATCCCCTTCCAAACACCAGAAACCCTACGGGTAGAATTGACCTGTCCCAATCGCGGCACCGTTGCGGGGATGGGCATTCCCGCTGGAGTCACCTTAATCGTAGGTGGGGGCTACCATGGCAAGTCAACCTTACTACGGGCGATCGAACGGGGCATTTACAATCACATTCCTGGAGATGGCCGTGAATGGGTCGTAACAAATCCGACAGCCATGAAAATCCGGGCAGAGGATGGGCGCAGAATTCCTCCGATCGATCTCTCCCCCTTTATTAACCATTTACCCCAAGGACGATCGGTTCAGCAATTCACAACCGACAACGCCAGCGGCAGCACCTCCCAAGCCGCCAATATTTTGGAAGCGCTGGAAGTCGGCACGCAAGTCCTCCTGCTCGATGAAGATACCTGCGCCACGAACTTTATGATTCGCGATCGACGGATGCAGGCTTTGATTGCCAAGGAACAGGAACCAATCACCCCCTTCATCGATCGCATTCGGCAATTGTACGAAGCGCACGGAGTCTCCACGGTATTGGTCATGGGCGGCTGCGGGGATTATTTAGAAGTGGCTGACACGGTCATTGCCATGCAAGAATTTCAGCCGCAGGATGTAACGACTCAAGCCCAGAACGTGGTAAAGACCTTCGGAGGCGATCGGTTACGAGAAGTGACAACTCCATTTCCACCGAGGGTAGCGCGATCGTTTCCCAAGGTTCTACCAGTGTGGCAGGATCATCAATTGCCCAAAATAAAAGTTCGAGGACTACAGCAGCTAGAGCTTGGGGCATATACCGGAGGATACACCATTGATCTGTCTTTGGTAGAGCAACTGATCGAACCGGGACAATTACGGGCGATCGCGGTTGCGATTCTCGCCCTACATCAGTCACCCCCACCCTGCAACTTCGACGATCGCCAAGGCCCTCTGTTTTGCGTACAAGCGTTAGATTCTTTACATTCCTTTCCTCAGGGAGATCTGGTTGAATTTCGGCCTCAAGAATTTGCAGCAGCCCTGAATCGCTTACGGCAAAAGGGTTCACATTCCCTCGATGATGAGCCTTCTATGAAGTCTTTCTAAGGGATACAGCCCTTCCCTCGAAAAATGTGTTCGAAAGGATACACTAGATCATGCATCAGGGCTACTGTAGATTCTTCTAAATCGATCGAAGTCTCTTCAATTACTCTACATTCCGGAGTTATGGCGGGGAAATAACAAGGATACTGAATGGATCTTCATCTGCTGGCCTAAGAGACCAGTGGAGCTTTGCTATGGGATCTTGCATAGTGACAGCACGTCCCGGTATCTAGTGACCACACTTCTCCGCAATAAATTTTCCGCAATAAATTTCTGTAATGACAATTTGCTGTGACAACAATTCTGTGTCTACAATTCTGTGCCTACAATGCTAGATCATCCTCCTGATAGCCCTGTGTTTTCCGAACGGACGGAATACTTCGAGATGCGCATCTTTCGGGAGAGTGAGCTTCTGGAAAATCCTTGGCGCAATGCACCTAGTCTTCTTCGGCCTCGGCAACAGCCAAGTGCACTGTTAGAGCATGCTGAGCCCCTATTCGTTTTACGCGATCGGGATTGGAACGAACTGATCAATTTCTTCGATCGGCCTGAAATGCCCGAGATTGAACAGGAACTGGATCAGTGCCTACACATGATGTTCCCAGCCCCTTACTGGGAAGATGAGGAGAAATGGCAATTTATTCGAGACTGGCTAGAATAGCCGCAATACCATCCTGAAACTGCAGAATATCAGGAATATAGCCCTTTGCTTCACTCATTTGACACAGCCGTTTCCGCCCATCATCATTGCTGGAATACCATTACAAAGTATCAACATTCAGATAATGGTGTCAATTGGAACACCCCCTAGAATCATGCTTGCTGGCTAGATCGCACAAAGGAGAGCCCCACCGTTTATTGCACTCACAGATGACTGGGCACTCGTGATTAAGTGTCGATGATTAGGCGTTGAAGATTAAACACTCGTGCTTAGACAATCGTGATTAGATACTCATACGGAGTAATGGGCTACTAAGTCATCCCCCCTTACAGGTATCTAGCTTGAGTAATCTACTAGTAATCGACCTTTTCGATAAATCCACGAATTCCGTTTAAATCAATATAGCGATCGGTTGCATTACGGAGTTCACGGGCAATCATGCCTTCGGTGGAAACCACTGTAATGTGGGTGTTCTTACAACGTAGGAGTTCAATTGCCCGCTCAAAATCGCCATCACCACTGAACAAAACGACGCGATCGTATAATTCCACGGTATTGAACATATCGACGACAATTTCAATATCGAGGTTTGCTTTTTGAGAATAGCGCCCCGACGAGTCATCGTAGTACTCCTTCAGAATCTTCGTACGGACGGTGTAACCCAGACTAATCAAGGCATCCCGAAATCCTCGCTGATCCTGTGGATCCTTTAATCCAGTGTACCAAAAGGCATTGACTAGCTCGATGCCCTTATCGCTTGCAAAATACTCGAGAACCCGTTTGGGGTCGAAAAACCAGCCATTTTTCTGCTGTGCATAGAACATATTGTTGCCGTCCACAAAAATGGACAGCCGACTGAGTGGATAAGGCATAGGGACTTACAGACCTAGAATTTTTGTATGCAAAACGAGCGATCGCTGATCACAAATAAGCATGGGCTGTTCAACATAAACGCTCACTGAGTGGGGGCAAAGATAATGATTGGCAGGTGTCCAAGCATACTCAGTGAAACAAATAGTTAGGATAAAAGTTCTCCAAATGGAGCCAGCTTTCTTTCCTTAGAGAACTTAGGGAATTAATTTAACTAGTCTCTCAGCTTACCTGGTATGGATAGTTCAGTTGATTCTGTCCTAGGACAGAATTTCTACGAGAACTTTGAATAGAGCATATTCGGTGTATTCAATTACTGACATCACGAAGAACACGGAGTCTCACCCGTTTCATCGATCAAGTCAGTGTATCTATCTACGTTAACTTACGACTGGAAAAGTTTACCAGCCATGGCAATAGAGCTTGCACATTTGGCCGATACATTGTCAATAATTTTGCAGATGAACTTTTTCATAAAGCAGTGTACCGGAAAAGTTTTCAAAGAATAGATGCATGGAAAATGGATTAATTGTTGCAAATTGTCAAACAACGTCTTACCCAATGGGCTAAGGGATTGGCTAAGAAATCCAATCTCCTATCCATCCACCCTTTTACCCTTCTACCCTTTCACTCCCTTTCACTTGAGATTTTATTTGTACGCTGTTCCCTAAGCAGATAGGCCAAGGTTCTCGGCGTTTCAACGAGTCTTATTTCAATCAGTCTCAGCCGATCGTGATTACCTAGATAAATTGTGTTAGGAGCCTCCGACCCTAAAATTCTCGATTATGCTTAATCCTATAGCGTCTTACCCCCATATAGAGAAATTTAGCCTGCTAGATAGAAGCGGTAGCCCCACCCTAGGGTGTTAGAACTGTAAAGGGTGCTGCCTCAAATTTCCCAATACACTAGCCAATGCACAGGTGAAGTGTCTGGTTTGTCGAGTGCTTCATGTCAGAGGTTGCCTTAAACTACAAGACCTAAATTTTGAGTCACGGTTAGAGTGAAGTATGCCACGAGGATCTTCCCATCCTGCGACTGAAACGTTGCCGCTGCCGCCTAAGTCACGGCTTAGTCGCTTCCAAAAGCGCTTTCATTGGCCCAAACCTAAGTTTGAACAGATGGTTCATGCAGTGGCAGGGGTAGGAGCGCTGGTGATGGCGATCGCTACGGCAACTAATCCTCCTGCGGTGCAGGTGGCAGAACGCAATACTCAAAGTACTTTCCAACAATTGCGGGGCCCACAGCCAGTCCCTAGCAATATTGTGATTTTGACCGTAGATGAACAGACGGTCTCTCTTCTGGGTGGATGGCCCTTGCGACGGGAGATCTATGCCCGTACGATCGACAAAATTATGCAGGCTGGCGCTAAGGCTGTGGCCGTCGATGTCATTTGGGATTTGCCCAGTAGTTATGGCTCAGTATCGGCGCAGCCTGAGGATTGTCTTGATCCAGCAACTTACCCAGCTTCAGCAGATGATCAGGCCCTTCAGCAAGTGCTGAAACGCTACGATGGGCGCATTGCCTTAGCGACCCATTTTCTGCCCAAGACCGATGCTTGGAATCAGTACCAACTGTCCCTGCCGTTGTGCATTTTTCAAACCCCTAAGGCAGCCTTTGGAGTTGTCAACATCTTGCTGGAACCGGAAGGGATTGATCCAAACCAACAACGGGTTTATCGGTTGGGAAATGCCTTTTTGGATGCCAAAATTAGACCTGATTTTGATCAGAATGAAAATTTACGGGTAACGGGGGCAGTCTCTTTCCCACAAGCGGCTTTGAAGGTTGCTGGATTTCCCCAGAAGCCCCACAGCGGGGATACTGTCCTGTTTTATGGCCCTCCAGGCGTTCCCTTTCAAGACCAAACGATTCCCTTCGCCTATGTCCTATCGCCGGAAAATTGGAGCGATCGCCTCAGAAACGGACAGTTTTTTAAAGACAAGTTGATCTTGATTGGGTCAGCCCTAGAAAATCCGCCGGATTTTGTCCAAACTGCGGTCGGACGAATGAAGGGCGTGGAATATCAGGCAACAGCGATCGCCAATCTCATGCAAGGGGACACCCTTAAGGAGGGACTCCCCCAGCCCTGGAGCAAAGGGGCTTTAACCCTGGGGCTGATTCTGGGGGTCATGCTTCTCCAAAGTCGTACGCAACGGGCGATCGTGCAGTTTGCCTGGGGCGGCGTGAGCATCCTAACTTGGTTGTGTATCAGTTATGGCCTGATGAATGGCGCACTGCTTCTGGTGCCAACCGCTTTGCCGATTTGGGGCGTGATTTGGACTAGCGTAACGTATGGGGTCGCCGGAATTGTAGGCGATCGACGAACTCAAGATCGCCTACGCCAGACCCTGAAGCGCTATGGAGCTTCGCCCGTGGTTCAAGAAATTATTGACCAACAGGAAGATAGCAGAATTCGCAATTTGCTCCATGAACGGCAGTTAGAGTTGCAGGGGAAAAAGTTAGGGGGACGCTACAAAGTCATTCAAATTCTGGGATCCGGAGGTTTTGGTGAAACCTATGTTGCAGAAGATACCCAGCGTCCCGGCACACCCCGTTGTGTGGTTAAACAACTCCACCCCACAAGTGACAACCCCCGTCACCTACGCTTAGCCCGTCGGTTGTTCAAGCGGGAGGCCGAGGCACTGGAGAAGTTAGGCAGCCATGATCAAATTCCTCGCCTACTGGCCTATTTCGAAGAAGATACCGAATTTTATCTTGTCCAGGAAATGATTGTTGGCCGCCCCCTGAGTGAAGAATTTGCCCTGGGACGCCATTTTCCTGAGACAAAAGTTGTGTCTATGGTACGAGAACTCTTGCAAATCCTGAGTTTTGTGCATCAGCATGGCGTGATTCACCGGGATATTAAACCCAGCAATATTATTCAGCGGGAGGCAGATGGCAAGTTAGTGTTGATTGACTTTGGAGCCGTTAAAGCGATTCAAACTGGGCTCCAAGAGGATGAGAAGGCGAGTGATCTCACGGTTGGGATTGGAACCCAAGGCTACATGCCACCGGAACAATGTACAGGAAATCCTCGCATTAATAGTGATCTCTACGCGGTGGGAATGCTGGCAATTCAGGCATTGACTGGGCGTCCCCCCAGCCAACTGAAGGCCCATCCTGTCACAGGGGAGGTGGATTGGCTGGATCAAAGTTATGTCAGTACACAGCTTGCGGCGGTGTTAACCAAGTTGGTGCGCTACGACTTTCAAATCCGCTACCAAACGGCCCATGATGCCCTGCAAGATCTGCGTCAATTGGCGACGTTTCCAACCACTCCCGCCCTCGTCGAAAAGGCGGTTCAGGAAGCGGTGGACGCCACGATCGAGGAAAACCATGGGGATGACACTCGCATCTGGCCGCAAAACTTTGGGGCTGCCCAAGACATTCCACCCACTGATCCCCAGTCTTTAGCGGTTACCGGGGAAGAGCTTTGTGCTGCGTTGCCACCACTGGATCCTAACCAGGGTGAGGTTATGCAGGAAATGCCTCCTACGGATCCCCCGTACCCTTAACGTTGCAAGCCATGGACCGCAATCCGGGGCGGGTTTACGGCCACTAGTTGTGGCGATCGTCCAGTAAGGCCCAGCATCAACCGAAGTACTTGGGTTTTGATGGGTTGGATATTGCCGAGAATCCACAACCCCATACGCCGGAGGCCAACGATCGGTAAAATCCGGTTAGAAAAGAGGCGATCGAGCAAGTCTGTAAAGGCCAACACGATCACGTTTTCCACCATCCGCCACCGCTCATAACGCTTGAGGACTTTGAGGTTCGCAAAGTCCTCACCCCGGCTGTGGGCTGTGCGGATAACTTCGACCAAGGCGGCGGCATCTCGAATGCCTAAGTTCATCCCCTGCCCCCCCACCGGATGGCAGCAGTGGGCCGCATCGCCAATCAGCGCAAGGCGAGGTTGCACGTATTGAGTACTGTGGAGTAACCGCACAGGAAACACGTAGGGTTCACCGACGAGGTCAAGCTTGCCCATTTGGGAGCCATAGCGCTGGGTCAGTTCTTGCAGAAAACTCGATCGATCGAGCTTAAGAATACGTTCTGCTTCGCTATGGGGCACCGTCCAAACGATCCGGCAAAGATTATCCGGCAAGGGCAGAATCGCAAAGGGGCCATCGGTTTGGAAGCGTTCATAGGCAATGTTGCTATGGGATTTTTCAGGCTTGATAAAGGCCACGACGCAGGATTGCCAGTATTGCCAACCATAGGTTTTGATCCCAACTTGCTGGCGAATTGGGGATCGAGCCCCATCGGCTCCGATCGCTAAACGACTGCGTACAGTGGTCACGATCCCAGATTGTTCGATCGTCAAGATGGCTGCATGGGGTTGAAAGTCTATCTGCAAGACCTTAGCAGGGCACAACCATGTAACATCAGCACATTGACGCAATTGAGTTTGCAATTCGGTTAGGAGTATGCGGTGTTCTGCCACATAACCCAACGTCTCTGCCTGGATATCCTGGGGGGAAAAGTGAACCACCCTAGGGTAGTGGCCATCGGACAGATAAACTTGGGTATAGGTTTCAATTTGGGGCCGAATCCGCTGCCAGAGGCCCAATTGGTCAAAAATTTGGCTGGACAGAAGATTGAGGGAGTAGGCTTGGCCTCGGGCAACCGCTAGGGATTGCTGACTTGCTTCGATCAAGGCAATTTTCAACCCTAAACCGGACAGGGCACAGGCCGCTAGGCTTCCAACGATGCCGCCACCCACGATCGTGACATCGTAATCATAGTTTTCACGGTCTCTCCCTCGATCGAATTGCTCTCGATCGAATTGCTCTCGATCGAATTGCTCATCATCGCAGTCCTGTTGGAGAGAGTCCGAAGCTGTGACAGCGTTCACCTGAACCATATTGTTCAACATTCGCTCAACCGTTATTGCTCGATCGTGAAGACAGGGGTTAACTGTTAAGAACGTTCTAACTGTTTAAGAAACGCAAAAAACCTTTACATTTCTATTTTGGCGCGAAGCAATCCGACTAGGCAAGCCAATTGGTGAATTGTTTCAGGGAAAGCGGAGAATCAGGGACGATCGACGAACTAGGCCACCACAGGGAGAGGCCAGTCCTCGGGCCAAATGATTCGATCGAATTCCCCCTGGCTCATACCCTTGAGAAATTCTTCAAGGGGTGACGGGATAGGTTAGTCGATCGAGATCACAGGATGAAGGGAGAGTGCATCCCAGTTTTGCAAATTTGCCCTCATCCCCCAACCCCTTCTCCCAAAATAGGAAGGGGAGCCAAATTCAAAATTCAAAGTTCCTCTCTCGCACTGGGAGAGGGATTTAGGGTGAGGGTTGCAAAAGTGAGATGCGCCCATGAAGGGAGACTTAACGACCTGTTTTCAGCTCAAGCTAAAGACGGGTATTGACTACCGTTTGGGTTATCTAGGCTTTAAGGCTCAGCACTTTGGATCGTTTAAACCATCTTCACCCACTTGGATGATCTCATAAGAGGAGGTAGCTACAAGATTTGTTGGGTATTCTTAAATTGTATAGAGCACAAGACATCCCAGAAAACGCTGGATGGGGCATCCAGAAGATTTTCTGGGATTTTTCTATTGTCAAGAGACCTAGTCAAAAGATGGATAAATAAACAGAAATAACAAGATGATAGTTTTATTAAACTCTTCACTAAAACGTCAGTAAACATTAGCAAATATATTTTGTTGTGGAAGTTCAATGGGAGATTGAAAATACTATTATTCCAAACGCTTTTATCACAGTGGGATTCATAGGTTGAAAACAACCATTCATCTGCTGTGTAGATACAGTACCAATGCATCTACCGGATACGATATGGGATCAGTCTGATCATTTTTGTACGAGAAAGAGAAATTTAGGAAGCTTCATTAATTGCAGTTGCAAATCACAGCCACAAATCACAGTCGCAAATCGCAGTCGCAAATCACGGCAAAAGATGGGTATGGAGACGGGATGTGCTTCAACGTCCTCCAGCAGGGTGACTGTGGCGAGTAGTGACTGTGGCGAGTAGTGACTGTGGCGAATAGTGACTGTGGCGAGTGGTGACTGTGGCGAGTTCGGATCTTTAGGCGATCGGGGAGGGAGATCTCTCCTTTAGCAAGTCTACCCTGAAGGTTCCTTCGCCTGATAAACTTTTGTTAATCACCCTCTCATGTAGTAACCCACCATGACTAAAGGATTTGGGCAACCCAAAGTAACCAAAAAGCCCCCCTCTGAAGCCGCTAAGAAGCGGAATGAGGCGGCCAAGCAAATGGATGAAATGAAGGCGAAGGGGATGCCTGAGTTCGAAATTTACCTTCGTATTCGGGATAAAAAGCCGTGGTATCCGGTGGGAGCCATTTCTGTACAGCGCTCCAATCAGATTAACCAAGCCATTTTTGCCAACGAAGAGGGATTGCTACAAGGGGCATTCCGTCTGTTTCCAATTCTGAAAAAGAATGCACAAAACTTGGAGTATGGTTATCGGTTGAAGGACTATCGGGACGAGGAAATCCAGCTAGCTGTGAAGCCCGCTTCGATCGTACCCAATGCGTTGCAAAATGCAGTCGCCAATGTTGGCGCAACGATCGGGGGATTGTTTAAGAAAAAATCTGTGTAGTCTCCGTCTTTTTCACACCTCGAAAGTTATACTGAATGCACCGTTGGTCGAAGGTTACGACTGACTAGCTTCAGCCTACTAGCTTCGGAGAACTTTTTGCATTCCAGCCCATGACTCCTGATACCGATCATCAATCGTCGTCCTGGGAGTCCCAGCCTGATCCCGGTGCTATCCCAGAGGAGTCAGCGATCGTTGCTCAAGATATTACCCTATCGCTAGAGTCGGGGGCTGGAACCATCCCGATTCTGCAAGGGGTGAGCTTCAGCATTCCTCGACAACGCTTGCAGTTTCTAATGGGGCCATCGGGGTCAGGGAAAACCACCCTTTTACAAATTTTGGCTGGTTTCTTGCGGCCAACCAGTGGGGATGCAAAGTTGCTAGGACAATCCCTCAATGCCCTATCCAGTGCACAAATTACGCGATTTCGGTTGCACCATCTTGGGTTTATTTTCCAGCATTTCAATTTATTTCCGGCCCTGACCGCTGAGGAAAATATTTGTTTAGCTTTGCAGATTAAAGGATTTCGTAAACGGGAACTAAAAGGGCTGGCGATCGAGTTGCTGGATCAAGTGGGGTTGGCCCATAAGGCGGACAGACTGCCGCGTGATTTATCCGGTGGGGAGCAGCAACGGGTGGCGATCGCTCGGGCATTGGCGGGCAATCCAGAAATTATTATGGCGGATGAACCGACCGCAGCCTTGGATTCAACCAATGGGAGAGTGGTTATTGATCTACTACGCGATCGAGTGGAGAAATCGGGTTCGACGGTTCTGGTGGTAACCCATGATTTTCGGTTGTTGGAAAAGCACGATCGGGTTTTGTTTTTGGAAGATGGCAAGTTGTTTAACATGTAGGACTAGGGTGAGCGATCTCCCCTAGCCTTGATTATTCAACCAATTAGCAAGGTCATCGATCGATTCAAAATCCAGCAAAGCTTCACCCAGAAATTCAAGTTGATCAATAGAGTTGTTGGGAAATAAAACCAGCTCTGGGACAGGGTTTGCCCTGACTGTTATCTAACTTATGCTGCATCTAAGTAGAAGTTCCACAAGCCTGCTGCGTT